>NZ_JBMPPD010000003.1:0-206065 GCF_049339825.1 Undibacterium sp. RuRC25W
TTCTTTGCTCACATCAAACAATTTAGGCGGGTTGCAACGCGATACGACAAACTCGCTGAACGATTTGCTTCATTTGTGGCAATTGCAGCTTCGATGCTTTGGTTAAAATAAATGTCAACACGCCCTAGTTAAATTTTCTAATGTCAACTCAGGTGCAATGTCTTTTGCTGGCTTGAGGACTTTACTCTGGTCAGCATGCGCTAAGACCTGACCCGACTTATCGAGCAAGAATGCGTAGCCGTCGCCAGATAACTTTACGTTCAGGATTTGTTCTACGATTTTCGTTAAAAAAACATCGGCAGCAACAACGCCGCCATCGCCTCCTTTTACAGGAGCTGCAAAAGAAATCATTAGCCCAGGTGGATTGACACCCATATAGGCTGAAGTAACGATCGGTTTTTTGGCTTCCATGGCAGCCTTGTACCAAGGCCGGACAGTTGGATCATAGCCAGCAGGCGGCGGATTGGCAGGATTATTGGTAAAGGTTTTATCTGGCTGCCCGAGGTAGACACTTAAAAAATTGCCTCCACCACGTATCATTGTGAGACTGGCTTCTAGGTCATTTCCCTTACCCAAGGCTTGCGACAGACTATCAACCAGAGAGGTATTAATCTGAATCCAGTTACTTAAGACGGCATTGTAGCTGGTGGCAACACTACGAATCTCGTTATCCAAGTCATTCACAATTTGTGACCGCATACGTAAGTAGCTACCAACAGTCAAAAATACCGTGCAGACTGTTACAAGCAAAGTAATAACGAAAATCAAACGCCCTTTGAGTGATTTCATCACATCTCCTTTGATATCTTGCCACGACAAATAGTAAAGAAAGACAAACGCCGAAAAGGTGCACAGACCTTTGAAGCATCAACTACATAGACTTGAATATGACGTTTTCATCTTACGCTGAAATATTACTTCGATATAAAATTTTTTCTGGAACGACACTTTTTTATACTATATTCTGGAACCAAAAACTGAAACAATTTTCACGTTACCCTACTAACTACGGTGCTTACAGCACGACGTATTCACGAATGATCTAACCATGAAAATAGTAAACACAGATCGGTTGGCGTTGCGTTTATTCAACACGAGTGACGCTGCATTCGTCTATGAGCTTCTCAATGACCCAAGTTGGATCCGGCATATCGGTGACAGGGGTATCACCAATGTAGATAAAGCGCGATCTTGGATCAACGATGGTCCATTACGATCACAGACAAATCACGGATTTAGTTTTTATGTCGTAACGCTCAAGGACACTGGGGTAGCAATTGGGGTTTGTGGACTAGTCAAACGTGAGGTCCTCAAACACGTCGATATCGGCTACGCATTTTTGCCACGGTATTGCGGACAAGGATACGCCGCAGAAGCAGCGCTCGCCACGTTGACCTACGCCAAGCAGCAACTCGGCTTGCAGAAGTTGGCCGCCATTACTTCACCGGAGAATGTCAGTTCAAACAAATTACTTAACAAGCTGGGATTTGAGTTTGAAGAGGTAGTGACGCTCGTGCTTTCGGGGGAGGAAAAGCGTAGCAATTTATATGGCTATATTTTTACGGATGAGAGTGAGGTCGATTTATCAATAGAAACGATCACAATCAATACCTGATTGCGTCTGGCAATGACCTACACCCCAGACGCAATCCTTCAGAAATCCTACAAAAAGCGATCGAGAATCTTACGACTGTGCCGATCAATCTCAAACATATCCCGAATCAAAAACTGTATCCCATGATTATCGGTCACCAACAAAGATGTCGCCCCAATCCGGCGAATATCTTCATCGCCACGAAGAACAAACTCTGTCTCACCGCGATCCGTACTCACATTCCAAGTACAGGGCAAGGCAAAGCTGCTGACGCTATTGATACGGTGAATTTCGGGCATAAACTCACGCCCTTCGAGCTCTTCTAGGACCAAATTCTTTGAATTCAGCGATAGGTCAGACAATTGATCGATCCAAGCGACTTCACGACCATCGCTTAAGACAATGGAAATACCAGCTAAAGGTGACTGAATCGGAAACGCCCTGACCGGCATGACATCGTCAAAAATTTCATTGGCTTCATTGGTCAGTACTAGTTTGCCAAAAGAATTCCGTTGCAGTTCAAACTTGGTGGTACTCATTCTTGTTCCTCAACTAAGGCTGCGTTTCTTGCTTGAGCCTGATACAGATTATAGTAAGCGCCTTGTTTGGCCATTAATTCATCGTGTCCACCGACTTCGACGATCTGCCCGCGATCAAGCACAACGAGACGATCTGCTTTATGCAAGGTGGACAACCGATGGGCAATTGCTATTGTGGTACGGCCTTTGACCAGATTATCCAAGGCTTTTTGAATTTCTTTTTCGGTTTGCGAATCGACGGACGAGGTTGCTTCATCCATGATCAGAATACGTGGATCGATCAGCAAGGCACGGGCGATAGAGATACGCTGACGCTCGCCACCAGACAGTCCCTGACCTCGTTCACCAACCATAGAGTCATAACCTTGCGGCAGTCTTAAAATGAATTCATGCGCATGCGCTGCACGTGCTGCGGCAATGATGTCGTCGCGGCTTGCATCTGGTTTGCCATAGGCGATGTTTTCAGCAATGGTACCAAAGAACAAGAAAGGTTCTTGCAAAACGAGACCAATGTTGCGACGGTAATCTGACACGGCGAATGAACGTATATCGACGCCATCAAGCAAAATTGCTCCTTCCGAGACGTCATAGAAACGGCAGATCAAATTGACGAGAGTACTTTTTCCTGAACCACTATGACCAACCAAGCCGATCATCTCACCGGGCTTAATAGTCAACGAGATGCCGCGGTTAACTGCACGATTACCGTAACGGAAACCGACTTCGCGCAATTCGATCTGCCCTTTCACTTCGTTTATGTGGACTGGATTTTGCGGATCTGGAACGCTGGAAACGTGGTCCAATATATCAAAAATACGTTTAGCAGCTGACGCTGACTTTTGCGTTACAGAGACGATACGACTCATGGAGTCAATACGTCCATAGAAACTACCAATAAACGAAACGGCAGCAACCAGCGCACCCACTGTGATTTCATTTTGGGCAACCTGCCAGATGCCAAACGCCCAGACAACTAAAATACCAATATCAGTCAAAAAGGAAACCGTTGGGGAAAATAAGGACCAAACTTTATTGAGCTTATCGTTGACGGCTAGATTGTGCCTATTTGCCTCACGGAAACGACCTGCTTCACGCGATTCCTGGGCGAAGGCTTTTACGACGCGGATACCTGGAATCGTATCGGACAAGACGTTCGTTACCTCACCCCATACACGATCAATTTTTTCAAACCCGGTACGTAATTTATCGCGGACAAGATGAATCATCCAAGCGATAAATGGCAACGGTAGAATAGTGACGAATGCTAGTTTGGTATTGATCTGCAGTAGAAAAGCCGCTGTCATGATGAACATCAGCACGTCTGTCGCGAAATCAAGTAAGTGTAAGGACAAATAAACGCAGATACGGTCACTCTCACTGCCAATGCGCGACATCAGATCACCTGTTCGCTTACCACCGAAATACTCCAGCGATAATTTAAGCAAATGTTCATAGGTCGCCGTGCGCAGATCAGCACCAATCCTTTCTGAAACCAACGCGAGGATATAGGTTTTACCCCAGCTTAATAACCAAGCAACCAGAGCAGAACCAAGCAAGCCACCGATATAGATCACAACCAATTTAGGATCTACATCTTTATGATTTTGATAAGGAATCAATACTTCATCTGTCAATGGCTTGGTCAGGTAACGCGGAATCATGTGCGCTGCGGTACCTAATAACATCAGCGTGAAACCGATAAACAATTGCACACGGTACGGATAGGCGAAACGCCATAAGCGAAATAATGTCCAAGTGGACGGCGGCGTGTGGATAACTTTGGTACAGACCGGGCACTCCTCCTCATCTGGCGCCAGCACTGCTTTACAGCTTGGGCAAATATTCTGCTCAGCCTCAACGACAGGCAATCCAGTGATGTGACTTTGTAATTGCTTGTTGAACTGATCAAGTAAGCGAATCGCCAGTAAATTTTGCCCCAGCGTGAACCGCCATTTGGCCAGCAGCCCTTGCTCATCGGATAACTGCAGATAGCCTACGCCAGCATGATCATGATGCGTTAACTGCAAATCTTTACGATAAGTCCACTTTTCCCACGTTGAATCTCCCGCAGCCTTTGACACTATCCCCTGATTAGTCACGACGATTAAGCCTTTAACGAAACGAAGTTTGTGATCGAGGTCAACCTCAAACGCACTTAAAACGTTTTCGCCTTGGGCGACTTGCTGTGACAATTCATTTTGCCATCTTGCTGGAAGGGCCGAAATGGATGATTCAGAACTGAGTTGTGGTGTGGTCATCGTGCTGCAAACTCCGGAGGTAGAGCTTGTCCCGCGTCAAATCGGGACATATTTTTGAAAAAAAGAGATAAGTTGCCGTCCGTTATAAGCTTCTGGCGTATCACGGAGACGACAATTTACGGTATTCTATCGAAAGAAATTAATCAGGCGAAACTGATCAAGAGACTTAACTGACGTTGCGCTGAAAGCGCAAGTATATCAGTTGACGAGTCTGATGCAGTCGGTTTGTATTGATTATACGAATGGTGCCAGATCGGAATAAATAAATTTTGTCATTTTTATTTTTAAAATGACAAGGAATTTTCTGAATAAGAGAAGAAAAACTCTAAAATGATAAGACCCGGTCAAAACAACCTGGCCACAAAGAAATTACTTACATGACGACAAAGAAGAAAGACATCAGCATTCTCCGTGTAAATCATTTGCGCGGACCGAATATCTGGACCTACCGCCCAGTGATTGAAACATGGCTGGACATTGGTGCGCTGGAAGACACCCCCTCAGATCAGTTACCGGGTTTATATGAGAGACTAACGACCTGGCTCCCTGGTTTAGTTGAACACCGCTGCGGCGTCGGTGAGCGTGGTGGTTTTCTGGCGCGCCTCAAAGAAGGTACATGGGCAGGACATATTTTAGAACACGTTGTTCTGGAATTACAAAATCTGGCAGGCATGCGTACCGGCTTTGGACAAACACGCTCAACACACGAGGTTGGCGTGTACAAAATGGCATTCCGAACACGTGAAGAGCAAGTTGGTCGTGCTGCATTAAACGCTGGTCGTGATTTGCTGATGGCTGCCATTGAAGACAAACCGTTTGACCTTGAAGCCAAAGTTGCTGAGTTGCGAGATCTGGTGGATGATCGCTGCCTTGGTCCAAGCACTGCAAATATTGTTGATGCTGCAACAAGCCGCAAAATCCCATCAATTCGTCTTACCGATGGCAATTTGGTTCAACTCGGTTACGGCGCGGCACAACGCCGCATCTGGACAGCGGAAACAGATCGCACCAGCGCCATCGCTGAAGGTATTGCATCAGATAAAGATTTAACTAAAACGCTACTCAAAGGTTGTGGCGTTCCGGTACCGGAAGGTTGCATTGTCCGCAGCGCCGAAGAGGCATGGGAAGAAGCACAAGACATCGGTTTGCCAGTCGTAGTTAAACCTTATGACGGCAATCATGGTCGAGGCGTCTCTCTGAACTTGATGACACAGGCCGATGTCGAAGCTGCTTACCATTTGGCTGCGCGTAAAGGCGACAGTAAAAGTGTCATCGTTGAACGATTTATCGCTGGTGACGAGCATCGCATTTTGGTTGTCGGTAAAAAAGTGGTGGCTGCCGCTAAAGGGGAATCCCTGTGGGTCGTCGGTAATGGTGTATCGAATATTAAACAGCTTGTCGATGATCAGATCAATATTGATCCCCGTCGTGGCACTGGCGAAGATTCGCCACTCAACGCCCTTGATCCGGAATACGGCGCAGAAATTTTGCTTGAGCTCAAACGTCAGGGAATGGATGCATTCTCTGTTCCTGTTGATGGACAACGGGTACTGATTCAGCCAAATGGCAATGTCTCTATGGATGTAACAGACTTGATTCATCCAGAGGTCGCAGCCGCAGCGACGCTTGCGGCGCGCGTCGTTGGCCTGGATATCGCTGGCGTCGATCTGGTTGCCGAAGATATTTCCAAGCCATTATCACAACAGCGTGGCGCAATCATTGAAGTCAATGCCAGCCCAGGCCTGTTAGCACATATTAAGCCAGCCAATGGTGAAGGCCGTGAAGTTGGAAAAGCGATTGTCGAACACCTATTTTCCTCAGAAGAATCTGGCCGCATCCAGATTGTAGGTGTTGCAGGTACCCACAACACTAGTCTGATTTCCCGACTGATTGGTGGATTACTCCACATCAGCAACAAGCAAACTGGCGTCGCCAGCAGTCAAGGCCTATATCTCAATAAACGTTTGGTGAGCGAAGGTGATTGTACGACCTGGGATAGTGGACAACGGCTATTGATCAACCGCAATGTCGAGGCTGCTGTTTTTGAAACGAATGCCCGTGCCATTCTGAAAGATGGTCTCGCGTACGATAAATGCCTGGTTGGCGTCGTAACAGATATGGGTGGCCACGCTGCGCTGGCTGATTACTATATTCAGGACGCAGATCAGATGTACAAAATCATGCGTACGCAGGTTGATGTCATTCTGCCCGAGGGTGTCGCCGTACTCAATGGCGCTGAACCAGCAGTCGTTGAATTGGCAGAACTATGCGATGGCAAGGTCATTTTCTATGCGCTCGATGCTCATTTACCTTCGCTCGTTGACCACAGAGAAAAAGGAGAGCGTGTCGTGTTCTTACGAGAACAACATATCGTTCTGGCGGAGGGTGCAAACGAAACTGCACTATTGCCACTGTCATCTCTCAAGCCTGCTAAAGCATCGCAACCAGAAACTATCTTGGCCGCTGTCGCTGCAGCATGGGCGCTGAATATCGATCCGGAACTCATTGAGGCAGGTCTCCGAACATTTGACTCGAGCCCGAAACAAAATATCGACGGGTAATCACAACAAATACCCAGGTTTATTACAGCAAGCAATCGACAAAGTACCTCAATGTAGTGCTGTAATGAACTGTTTGAACATGTAGCTATGTAGCGCCTAATTAATACTATTTTCTTGGTAGCGAGACAGAACAGATCATTGGTCGCTACCTGATTTACGCCCCTTTCAACAGGACTAAGTTTTATGGAAGTATCACGCATACGTGCCCTGCGCGGCCCCAATCTCTGGAGCCACCATACGGCAGTAGAAGCCATCGTTGCTTGCGACGAGGCTGAATGTTCAATTGAAAAACTCATCGGTTTTGAAGACCGCCTGCGAGCTTTATTCCCTGAACTAAGCATACTGCAACCAACCGGACACAATGATGCTATCTCTATGGCACACGTATTTGAGTTGGCAGCGCTCGGACTACAGGCGCAAGCCGGATGTCCAGTTACTTTCAGTCGCACAACGCAGACCTTAGAGTCTGGTATTTTTCAGGTTGTGGTTGAATACACTGAAGAGTCTGTCGGTCGCCTCGCGCTTGAACTCGCGGAAAAACTTATCAATGCAGCTCTAAAGAATGAAAATTTCGACTTGAATGTCGCGTTAGATCAATTGCGCGAACTAGACGAAGACGTGCGTCTCGGACCATCAACCGGATCCATCGTCAATGCTGCGATTGTCCGCAATATTCCGTATCGTCGTCTGACGGACGGTAGTCTGGTCGCTTTAGGCTGGGGCTCACGCCAACGTAAGATCCAAGCTGCCGAAATGGACGGCACTAGTGCGATCGCTGAAGCGATTGCCCAAGACAAAGAACTGACCAAAAAACTATTGCATGCGGCTGGTGTTCCAGTACCAATGGGACGTTCCGTGAGCAGTCCGGATGATGCATGGGAGGCAGCATTAGAAATTGGCCTCCCCGTAGTCATTAAACCTAAAGACGGCAATCAGGGTAAAGGCGTAACAGTTAATGTGACAACACGTGAGCAACTCGATGCTGGCTATCACACAGCCGCTGAGTTCCGTGATGACATTCTGGTAGAACGCTTCCTTCCTGGCAATGACTTCCGCTTGTTAGTGATTGGCAACAAGCTTGTCGCCGCAGCGCGCCGTGATCCACCGCAGGTAGTCGGAGATGGCAAGCAAACTGTGCGTCAATTGGTTGAGCAGGTCAATAAAGATCCGCGTCGCGGTAGTGGTCACTCCACGTCCCTTACAAAAATCCGTTTTGATGATATCGCCCTCGCAAGCCTTGCCAAACAGGGTTACGAAGCTGAATCAGTTCCACCCAAAGGACAGCGTGTCATTCTTCGAAACAACGCCAACTTGTCGACGGGTGGTGCCGCGACGGACGTGACGGATGATGTTCATCCTGAAGTCGCGGCACGTGCCATCGCCGCTGCACAAATGATCGGACTCGACATTTGCGGCGTGGATCTGGTCTGCGACAGCGTTCTAAAACCGATTGAGACGCAAAAAGGTGGCATCGTAGAGGTTAATGCAGCACCAGGATTACGTATGCACCTCTCGCCATCTTTTGGTAAAGGCCGTGCCGTCGGTGAAGCGATTATCGAAGCTATGTTCGACGAAGGCGATGATGGTCGCATTCCTATTGTCGCAGTAACGGGCACCAATGGCAAAACGACGACGGTACGACTGATCGCCCACCTCATGACTGCCAGCGGCTTACGCACTGGCATGACCAATACCGATGGGGTGTATGTCGAAGGCCGCCAGATTGACAGCGGCGACTGTAGCGGCCCACGTAGTGCACGCAATGTACTATCCCACCCTGACGTTGATGCAGCCGTATTTGAAACTGCACGTGGCGGTGTATTACGTGAAGGTCTGGCTTACGATCGTTGCCAAGTTGCCGTGATTACCAATATCGGTTCTGGTGACCACCTAGGTCTCAACTACATAACGACAGTGGAAGATCTGGCCGTGTTAAAACGCGTCATTGTGCAGAACGTTGCCGATGATGGTTATGCCGTTTTAAATGCGGCAGATCCAATTGTGGCAAACATGGCGGCTAATTGCCCATCGCCTATCATTTTCTTCGCAGCCGATAAACAGCAAGCTGTTATTGCTGCGCATCGCGCACAAGGAAAACGTGCCGTGTATGTTGACAATGGCAACCTAGTTGCTGCTGAAGGCAAATCACGCGAAACCATTCCATTAGCAGACATTCCAATCACCCGCAACGGCAGCATTGGTTTTCAGGTAGAGAATGTGATGGCATCGGTAGCAGCGGCATGGGCTGTGGGCCTTTGCTGGGAACATATCCGCGCTGGCTTGAAGACCTTTGCTAATGAGGCAGACAACGCCCCAGGCCGCTTCAATGTATTTAACTACCGTGGTGCGACGCTGATTGCCGATTATGGCCATAATCCAGATGCGATTCTGGCATTGGTAAAAGCGGTCGAAACAATGCCCGCAAAACGTCGCTCTGTCGTGATCAGTGGTGCTGGCGATCGCCGTGATCAGGATATCCGCCAACAGACTGAAATTCTTGGCGAAGCCTTCGATGATGTCATCCTGTATCAGGATCAGTGCCAACGCGGACGTGCGGATGGTGAAGTAGTTGCATTGTTACGTGAAGGACTCAAAGGGGCGAGCAAAACCACGCGTATCGACGAAATCAACGGCGAATTTGTCGCAATCGACCTGGCAATGGATAGGTTAAATGAAGGTGATATGTGCCTGATTTTGATCGATCAGGTTGAAGAAGCGTTAGCGCACATCGCTGCACGGGTCGCTCATAGTTAATCCGAGATCGAGATCATCTCGCTGACCATGCCGGGCACATGAATTCAATTTCATGCCCGGCATTTTTACCTCTTATGACGTTAACCTCAACGGTCAGAGCACCGGCTCTTTCACAATGCCAACCGCACGAAATACATTGGCACCACTGGCCAGCATATATACGCCGCCACAAAAAAACAGGCTAGCAATCAATTTAGGGATAAGACTAAAAGACGCGCCAGGAAAGGTTCGCCAGATAATGACGCTGACGATAGGAAAAAACAAACCGAAAAGCATACGACCAAACCAACCGGCATTTCCTTCCGCTCCGGTTGCGCAATTTTTATAAGCAAGAGCATTAAATTCGCCACTTTTATTCTTGCCAGCCAAAACAACTTCATTACCTTCATTAATCAACACTGGTTCTTTTGATTTCAGTTTTACTTGCTTATCACCAACCTGAAATAGGGCAATATGCATGGTACTCACCTCAGATTCATTACCACCACTGATACTAACGGTATTGCGCACACTTGCAGCGTGTCCTTTTAGTCGATCCATACTTGTCTCCATCTAATTTTTAGAAATTCACTTCATTTTTTAACCCCATTACGCTACTGCCAAATACAACTCACAACAAACTAACGTTCAAAACAAACTACAACTCACTTAAAGTACAACTAAGTTTAATTAGGGACAACCTGATAGCCGACTACACTGCCATTCCAAAAACAATCTGCTCACTGACAAGCGCTTTGATCGGCGGTCCAAAGCTATGAATATTAGGCAAAGTGGCATTGTGATGCGCGATGATCACAGCAGCCTGCGCATGCTCCTTATCATGGGTAGTATGCGCGTCTGAGACAAGGATAGCTGGAAATCCGAGAGCCGCAGCACGACGTGTGGTGGTATCAACACAGAACTCACTGGCATAACCACAGATCAGGAGTTGCTCGACTCTCTCACGCGCCAGCAAATCAGACAACTCCGTTTTCAGAAAAGAATCTGGTGTTGTTTTACGCAGAATGATATCCCCCTCCTCAACCACCAGATTTTGTTCTAACTGCCAGTTTTCGCCACCAAATTCTAGTCCAGAACTAGTTGATTCGTGTTGAACGAAAATGACCGGAACGCCTGCGTACCTAGCACGTTCAGCGAGTATATTGATACGCGCAATAACCGCATCCGCCTCAAAAGGGTGTGGCTCAGGGTCGAATAAACCGCGTTGTACATCAATAATCAGTAGAGCAGATTTCATTGATAACGAGTCCGGTATGAGAAAAACGAATGCAAATCCACTTGCTGGGCGCGATAACTCCGGTTTGCAGGTGTTTCTCAGTCGTCACCATACCTTACAGAGACCGCTTTGCATCGATTATGCTCAAGTTAAACAATGCAACAACGTACTTCTAGAAATTCTACAACTAGATAAAACATTATTTACATCATCCAGATCTCTGGACACAAATAACTACGAGAGCAACGGTCTGTGCTGGAGCTGCGCAATCGGGATGTCAATCAGCGGCAAGTGCTTATCAGCAGGAATGTTTCCTTCGACCATCAGCGATGTGTACCGCAAGCAGCAAACGCGTAAAAATGAAGAAAAATTATCAATATGTCCACGATAAAGACTGAGCTCATCGTACAACTTGGTGATCAACTGGTTGGTACTCATACCATCACGCTGGGCGATGTCTTGCAGTGTATTCCAAAACATCGTTTCTAAGCGAATAGAAGTCACGACGCCATGCAAGCGCAAAGAACGCGCTTTTGACTCATACAAGCCTGGGTCAGCTTTTACAAAAATCTCACACATCATGTCTCCCGTCGATCAACGATGCTTTATCGGAAAAGTTTTTACTTAATTATACGGTCAATGACAGTTTGGCAAATAATTTTCTATGACCGACCAAATCTTAGCGATAGCGAGTAAAAATCGTCTTTTGTAATATAGGCCCTCTCCATTCGAATTTAAGCACTCATTTCAATAGAACAACCTTTGTAATGTTGTTATCGTTTTTAGATAACTACCGTCCATCGATCCAACTTCTATTTATGGAATCGTTAGTTAAATTTCATCGCCAGCTAGAAACAATGCGCCCAGCACTAATACGATTTGCATTGATTCGAATGCGGAATAAAGATGCTGCGGAGGACGCTGTGCAGGAGGCCTTACTTGCCGTACTGGAAAAGCCCGATCAATTTGAAGGTCGCTCCAGTTTGCTAGTCTACGTAACCGCCATACTCAAGTTCAAAATCATTGATCACTCAAGGGACAGGAAAAAAGAAACCATTCTCGACAGATACGATAATGATTTCGATACGCTTGCCGTGGATAATCAAGATATAGGCGACGGCTATAAAAATAAAATTCTGCATTCTCCAGAGAATCCTGAAAACACAATGCAAGAGCAGGATTTCTTTCGCCTTTTAGAACACTGCCTTGATAATATGCCAGAAAAATATGCGAAAGTATTCGTCATGCATGAATGGCTGGAATTCGATACCAACGAGACTTGTCATGAGTTGAACTTAACGACCTCTCATCTTTATGTACTTTTGTATCGTGCTCGTTTACGTTTAAGCAAATATCTCAGCGTAAATTGGTTTGGAGATCACTAATTATTGATATGTGTATTCGCTAACTGTCGCATCAGGTGACCCTATTAGTATTCTAGGGAGTGACATACCCCATTTATTAATCGCAGCGATCTGTTCACATCATCGTCTGTGACACAGATCGCTACGACATTCGAAAGCGAACAAAAGCCTAAGGTAAATAATCTACCAGTTTTGAGCACCACCGTCTCGCGCAAACTGCCAATGCGTTTTCTGACAATGTTCACCACACCCTGAGACTTTTAACCTGCTGCACGCCGTGCAGAGAGTAACTAAGCCCGCAATAAAATCAAAAACTGAGCGAGCCACGCAGGATGAGCTGGCCACGCTGGTGCAGTCACAAAATTCCTATCTGTCACAGCATCGGTGACAGCGATATTGGCATAAATACCACCTGCTGCTTCAACTTCTGGCTGACACGCAGGATAGGCAGAGCACCGCACTCCTTCCAGCACTTTCGCAGCTGCTAAAATTTGAGCGCCATGACAAACGGCAGCGATCGGTTTGTTACTATGCGCAAAATGTTGCGTAATAGCGATGACACGCGGATTAAGTCGCAGATATTCTGGCGCCCTTCCTCCAGGAATCACTAGCGCGTCATAGTCATGCTCATTAATCTGTGCAAAATCATGCGTAATCGCAAACCGATGCCCAGGCTTTTCAGTATAGGTTTGATGCCCTTCAAAATCATGGATAGCAGTCATAATAAAATCGCCAGGTCGTTTATCTGGGCAGACTGCGTGAACCCGATACCCCAATGTCAGTAAAGTCTGAAACGGCACCATGACCTCATAATCTTCGACAAAGTCACCAACCAACATTAGTATCTTTTTATGTTCCATCGTATCTCCAATCGGTTATGCGTTATATGCTAGAAAACCCCTACCAAATCACCACAGATCTCAATTCAAATAGCCCCTAATCTCCGCTAATCATGTCGGCAGCAGAATAAGATAAATCAAGAAATAGCGGTCCATTGTCGAGTAAATCAGAGACAGCGCGGTAATGATGGGATACTACACGTCCGTAGTAATTGAAATAAAAACCCTTAAATTAAAGATAAGGGCAAGAAAATTCTCAGGTCGCAACTTATTACACAAAAATATGCAAAAATTTGCGTTAGTTAAACTATTTTTGCTCTTAAGAACAATGTTTGAGTAATGATTTCGTATAAAATTCAACCACGCAACAGGGGCTATCGTGTCCTTGTTCATACGGCAAAAAGTACCCGGAGACAAAATGCCCGAAGTTGCATCATTATATAAGAACAAAGTTCTGCTACTTTCACAGACTTTTTTCATCAAAGATAATAAAAATGAGCTTTTACTGTGTGCGCACAAGTATGACTTTGATATCTTATTTTTTGATCAAATGAGTGAGTTTGTCACTGCTGTTGAAAGATCCAAAGACAATGATCTTTTTGTCATCGATCTCGACGTGCTGTACAACATGCAGAACGACATGTCGCAGCAACGCCGTCAGACGATGTTCCTGAGCGACTTACTGCAAAGACTCCCTGTCCATCAAAACTACGTCTATTTACAGACAGTGCGCCAGGGCGAGCGCTTCTTGTTGCAGCAGAAACTGGTCGAAAGCAATTGCCTCGCCTATGCCGAAAAACCAATTACAAATGACATGCTCGTCGATAAGTTATTCAACTTATTTGGCTTGCACAAACGAGGCGAGTCCAACACCATCATCTATCTAGGTGAAAATATACCGCTGGATTTAGAAATATTGACAAAGAATGGCGTTGATATTATCCAGTGCGCCGATGCACGTGCATTGCACTTGCGGGTCAAAGAGACCCAACCTGATATCGTTCTGATCAATGAAACGCAGTACCTAAACACAGAAGCGCTGGTGCGGGTCATCAAGAAGAATATTGAATTTGATCCCGGCCGTGAAATTATCATGCTCCAAGATAAATCTGAACCACGCTTGGCGCGTAAGGCACTGGAGAGCGGATTTGATGAAATTCTTATTACAACAGATAGCGATGTACTGACACGCCAGATACTCAACCGGATTAATAAAATTCGTGCCAGCAAGGATTTGATTAGCCGCGACCGCGCGACAGGTCTGCTCAATAAAGTAGGTTTGCAGAATAAGGCGCTTGAAATGATTCGCCGCGCTGCCCGCGTTGACAAACCACTCGCTTATGGGATCATCGATATCGACAAATTCAAGACAATCAATGACACTTGGGGTCACTATTTCGGGGATATCGTCATTAAACGCCTGTCGCTAGTGTTATCGGCGCAGTTGGGCGAATATGATTTACTCAGCCGCTTCGGTGGCGAGGAGTTCGTTGCTGTATTCTGGGATTGCGATCTCGAACAGGGCAAACAAAAGCTTGATGCCATGCGCGAGGCATTTGGCAAAATCGTGTTTGAAGTGACCCCCAACGAAATTAAACATTTCAGCTTCAGCGGCGGTGTCGCCGACTTCCCGAGTTTTAAGACTGAAAATGATCTCTTCTTACAAGCTGATGCCATGCTTTACCAAGCAAAACAAGGCGGACGCAATCAGATTTGCATCAAGCCGACAGAACTAAACACCTAGTCTCAGGCAAAGCACGACCCGGATAAACGCAGACCGAGCTCATCCGGGCAACTGTTCTGGATGTTAGGCTATTCGGCTGTGCTTATCAAAATTAGCTCTTTCCAATGTCGACTGCGTTTATTTTCCTGCGATGACACCAATCACATCATGAGCGCCGGCACCAAATAATAACTCTTTGAGATGCCCAAGCTGATCGCGCACTTGTGCTGCCTTTTCGAACTCAAGATTTTTAGCATGCTCAAGCATTAACTTTTCAAGGCGCTTGATTTCGCGGCTAATCTGTTTCTCGCTCATCATTTCATATTTCGCCTGCTCTTGCGCTATCGCTAAATCTTCTTTGGCTTCTTGAGGATTGTAGACGCCATCGATAATATCTTTGATCTGCTTACGAATACCAGTCGGTGTAATGTTGTTTGCCAGATTGAATGCCAACTGTTTATTACGTCGACGCTCCGTCTCCCCCATCGCTCGTTTCATAGAGTCAGTGATCTTATCGGCATACAGAATCGCCTTACCATGCAAGTTACGCGCTGCACGGCCTATGGTCTGAATCAGACTTCGTTCAGAACGCAAGAAACCTTCTTTATCTGCATCAAGAATCGCGACCAGAGATACTTCGGGAATATCCAGCCCCTCACGCAACAAGTTAATACCCACCAGCACATCAAATGTCCCGAGACGCAAGTCACGGATAATTTCCACCCGTTCAACCGTATCAATATCGCTGTGCAAATAACGCACTTTAATCCCATTTTCTCCCAAAAATTCAGTCAACTGCTCAGACATTCGTTTTGTCAGTGTCGTCACCAATACGCGCTCATTCTTTTTGACCCGATCAGTAATCTCCCCGATCAGGTCGTCAACCTGTGTCAATGCGGGACGGACTTCAATTTCCGGATCGACCAGCCCTGTCGGACGCACCACTTGCTCCACCGTCTGATCAGCATGCTGATGTTCGTAGTCGCCAGGGGTCGCTGAGACAAATACGGTTTGTCGCAATTTACTTTCGAACTCAGCAAATTTCAGCGGCCGATTATCGAGCGCTGAAGGCAAACGGAATCCATAATCAACCAGGTTTGTTTTTCGCGCCCGGTCACCGTTGTACATCCCGTTCAACTGACCAGTCAACACGTGCGACTCATCGAGAAACATCAACGCGTCCGCAGGCAAATAATCAATCAACGTCGGTGGTGGTTCACCTGGTTTTGCACCACTCAAATGACGCGAGTAGTTCTCAATCCCTTTGGTGAAGCCGATTTCAGCCATCATTTCAAGATCAAAACGGGTGCGCTGCTCAATGCGTTGTTCTTCAATCAGTTTGTTTTCGCGACGGAAAAAATCCAGTCGTTCGCGCAATTCTTCTTTGATCGTTTCAATGGCCCGCAATACGGTTTCTCTTGGCGTCACATAGTGCGAGCCTGGGTACACCGTGAAGCGGGCAATCTTTTGTTTAATCCGACCGGTCAATGGGTCAAATAATTGCAAGTTTTCAATCTCATCATCAAACATCTCTACCCGCACTGCCAATTCAGCATGCTCGGCTGGAAAGATGTCGATGGTATCGCCGCGGACGCGGAAGGTGCCACGCGCAAAATCTACCTCATTGCGTGAATATTGCATTTGAATCAAGCGGGCGATCACATCGCGCTGACTGACTTTGTCTTTCGTACGCAAAGTCAGGATCATTTTGTGGTACTCGCTGGGATTACCAATACCATAGATCGCAGAAACGGTGGCGACGATAATGACGTCGCGACGCTCCATCAGTGACTTGGTGCAAGATAAACGCATTTGTTCAATATGCTCATTGATCGCCGAATCTTTCTCAATGAACAAGTCACGCTGTGGCACATAGGCCTCTGGCTGGTAATAATCATAGTAAGAAACAAAATACTCAACAGCGTTCCGAGGAAAAAACTCACGAAACTCACTATATAACTGCGCTGCAAGGGTCTTATTTGGCGCAAAAATAATCGCGGGACGACCGGTGCGGGCGATCACATTGGCCATCGTGTACGTTTTACCTGAGCCAGTCACACCTAATAACGTCTGAAAAAACAAGCCATCGTCGATACCCTCGACCAATTTAGCAATCGCGGCAGGCTGATCTCCCGCCGGTTCAAACATCTGGTACAGCTGAAAAGCTGAATTTGGAAAGGAAATAAACTTGGATTCATCCAAAGTCTCAGATAATGCGACTGAATTCACTGGTGCTACCGCCATGATGCTCTTACCTTTGCTAAAATATGAGGCTGTCATAGAACTTACTCAAACAGGCCGTCTTGCGTAATACCCTTGCGCAGCTTTATGCTACTGGTACCACCCGTACCTTCATCTCCGGCTGATCTGGCCTGAAAGTTTTTGCGTAAGTTTTATGTGTTGCATTGCTTTTACATTGCTAATTACTCAATCATACCAACCTTCTCTGTCACCGACAGACAACTATTCATATTATCACGATGACTGCTCTTGCCTCCTCCCCTCTGTTCTCCGCCATCGAAATGGCGCCACGTGACCCTATCCTAGGAATTACTGAAGCCTTTAACGCCGATCAAAACCCTGCCAAAGTGAATCTTGGTGTTGGCGTCTACTATGACGATAATGGCAAAGTGCCATTATTAGAATGCGTCAAAAAAGCGGAAGCCATTTTGATTGAAAAATATGCACCACGCACATACTTGCCAATCGAAGGTCTAGCTGCCTATGATAAAGCAGTGCAAGAATTGGTCTTTGGAGCAGACAGCGCCGTTGTGACTGAAAAACGTGCCATCACAGCGCAAGCAATCGGTGGTACAGGTGCACTCAAATTGGGTGCCGACTTCCTGCAACGTTTCTCTCCGAATTCCGAAGTCTGGATCAGCGATCCGAGCTGGGAAAATCATCGCGCCCTCTTTGAATCTGCGGGATTTAAAGTCAATGCGTACCCTTACTATGATGCGTCAACGCGTGGCGTGAACTTCAGCGGCATGCTCAACGCCCTCAACACGATGCCATCAGGCTCTATCGTCCTGTTGCACGCTTGCTGCCACAACCCAACCGGTGCAGATCTCACCGACGATCAATGGACACAAGTCATCAGCGTCGTGACAACACGCGGCTTGATTCCTTTCCTCGACATGGCTTATCAAGGTTTTGGCGACGGCATTGAAGCTGACGGTAAGGTGGTACGTCGTTTTGCAGAAGCAGGTGGCGCATTGTTCGTGTCCAACTCTTTCTCTAAATCGTTCTCTCTGTATGGCGAACGTGTTGGTGCCTTGAGTATTGCGGCAGGCAGCGCAGAAGAAGCAGCAAGGATTATGTCGCAATTAAAACGCGTGATCCGCACTAACTACTCAAATCCCCCTTCACATGGTGGCCAAGTAGTGGCGACCGTGCTCGCAACACCTGAGTTACGTCAGATGTGGGAAGAAGAACTGGCTGGGATGCGTGTTCGTATCCGCGACATGCGTAAAGCTTTTGTAGAGAAGTTAAAAGCACAAGCACCATCGCATGACTTTGGTTTTGTGATGCAACAACGTGGCATGTTCTCTTACTCAGGTCTAACCAAAGAACAAGTTGGCCTGCTGCGTGAAAATAATTCTATTTATGCAGTAGACACAGGCCGTATTTGCGTTGCAGCGTTAAACAGCAAGAATATTGATCTGGTCATCGCGTCGATCGCTCAGGTTTTGTAATTGAAAAAGCGTGGGACCATTGACAAGTAACGGTTCGACGCATATAATCTTTGTCTCTGTTCCCTGATAGCTCAGTTGGTAGAGCGACGGACTGTTAATCCGCAGGTCCCTGGTTCGAGTCCAGGTCGGGGAGCCACAGAATTCGAAGTACGTAGTGAACTTAATAAAAAATCACTGCAAAAAAAGTTTAACGAAGATTTTATCTTCTATTCCCTGATAGCTCAGTTGGTAGAGCGACGGACTGTTAATCCGCAGGTCCCTGGTTCGAGTCCAGGTCGGGGAGCCAAATTTTAAGGGCTTAACATGATTGTTAAGCCCTTTTTCTTCGCCAGAAATTTCTGGAAGCGGTAATTAACCACTTTCAAGTCACTTCCGGTTCGTGCAACTCAAGCAATTGAGATAGCACTTCCAGACACCGCTGCCAGTCTGTTTCAGTGTGGTCAGCTCCTCATAGTTTCCAAGCAATTCCCAAGCTTTACACCGATTGGCTAACGCTAAATCTCGCTTCGTCGATGCATAAGAAAATTTTCCCATGATGCCGTCAGGGCCCACTGCATTATGTTTCATGCATGAATATGATCATCGACGAACGTGAGATACCATTTCTCGCGCCGCTCCACACCTATCTCCTGAAAATGATCATAATGATCATAAATTTTCAACCATCATCCGTCTTCAGACAACGCACTTACAAATAGTCACAATCGTCATAACTGCGTCACATTAGAGGATTAATCTTTCCTTAAATCAATTTTTTCCGATCGCATTTTTAGTGTCACTCATATCGTGCTCAATCTCATCTCCCCCGCTATCCGTCTGATGCAAGGTTTCCGCATCAGTCACAAAGTTATCTTCGTCGCAACAGCATTCGCGATTCCTTTGTTCGTTGTTGTTACCCTCTTGTTTAGCGAAATGCAAGCAGAGGTCGCCGCTACCAGAGAGAAGCAAGTAGCGATACAACAAATTCAGGAATTTCAGTTACTGCAAGTTGACGTCCGAAAGTATCGTGCGTTAATGCACATGCAACTGACAGGCAATAAACAAGTTACCACCCCATTAAACGCCAGCAAAGCAGCAATCGATAAGGGCATCGAGAAACTAAGCAATCAATCTGCTGCAGATGAACTCAAAAAACTCTGGCTAGATCTGAATGCAAAACAGGGAAGCATGAAAGCTCCTGAAAGCTTTACCCACTATACGCAATTACTCGATGTGCTGAATCAACAGATTACCAACATAGCTTACTCCAGCAAACTGGCTCTCGACAGCGACTTTACGACACATGAACTTACCAGCATTTATCTGAACAATATTCCATCGATCGTTGATAAATTAGCAGTCATGGCAGCACGTGGTGCAGCGTACATCGACAGCGGGTTATTTGAAGCAGGCGAGGATGTCACGCTTAACTCAACGCAAATGCTCGCCAGACAAGAGATCAAACAACTGACGGAGCAAACCGAGTCGCTTGAAAAAGAAAATCCATCCTATAAAACCATCCTAGAAAACATGAGGGGCCACATGGGGATTGGCCTGAAGTTTCTAGAACGTGCTCAGGACGAAGTCCTCGCCTCTGTCAACCAAAGCTCTGGTAACGCCTTCCTGGCCGCAGGACAGGAAGGCGTAGACAAACTGAATATTTCCGAAGCGACCATCATGCAGCAGATCAATGCTCGGCTTGATGCGCATATCCACGAACTGAACCAGAAAATTCTGCGCATGTTCGGTGCCATTATTGTGTTGGTTTTGCTAGCATGCTACTTCTTACTTGGCATCTACGTTTCTCTGGCGCGAGACATCGGCGTTCTCACAACAGCCATCGAAAAAACTGCAGCAGGCGATCTTCAGCACAATGCATCAAGTAATGGTAAAGACGAACTTGCTGAGCTGATTAATGCTGTAGGAAAAATGAATCGTGGGCTCAGCAATCTGGTCAACAACATCCGCACCGGCGCTGAAAACGTCAACAGCATCGCCAAAGAGATTCACCATGAAAACGTAGACTTGGCAAACCGCACAGAGCACCAGGCAGGCGCGTTGCAACAAACAGCAAGCTCAGTAGAGGAATTGACCAGCACGATCAAAGAAAACGCCAGCAATCTATCTCAGGCAGGTAGCCTGATCAACTCGTCTGCTGACTCCGTCCAACAAGGCTTGCAAGTCATGGACAAAGCCATTGAAACGATGCAAACAGTCACAACGACATCACGAAAAATTTCTGAGATCATTGGTGTGATGGATGGTATTGCGTTTCAAACTAATATTCTTGCTTTGAATGCGGCCGTAGAAGCTGCCCGCGCTGGGCAGGAGGGTCGCGGCTTTGCAGTTGTTGCAAGCGAAGTAAGAAATCTCGCACAGCGTAGCGCGAACGCTGCCAAAGAAATTAAAGGCCTCATCATCTCCTCTGGAGAGGCGATCCAGCATGGCAGTAACATGATCAATAGCGCCGGACAAACGATGCGCGAGATTGCAGAAAACGTCGAACAAGTGACAGATCTGATCAAACATGTGAGTAACGCAAGTCAGGAACAAAGCGCAGGCATCTCTAATGTCAATGAAGCCATTAGTAGCATTGATGAGATCACCCAACACAACGCTAGCCTAGTAGAACAAGCAACCAAGTCCACCGATAAATTAGAAAGCCAAGCTATCGACTTAAGCGCTGCCGTCAGTGTCTTCAAAACGGGTCGCACCAATGACCTATCGGAGCGCTCGAACATCGCTCATGAAAGCAAAGCACCGGCAAAAGTCATGCGCGCATCCAGAAGCCAATTGAAACGAATTGCTTAGCGTAAAATAAAAATCCCCAGTAAATCATCAATTTACCGGGGATTTTTTATTAAGGTGTCACTACGGTGCAAGCAAGGTGAGAATGTCACGCAACTCATCCCTGATCTGGTACAAATTCACTGGAATCTCTTCCGGCTCATTCGCACTCGTGGAGGAGCGCCCAGAGCTGGCAAGCAACTTATTGCGTGCGCCATTGATCGTAAATCCTTGCTCATACAACAATTCGCGAATACGCCGTATCAATAACACTTCATGATGCTGATAATAGCGCCGGTTACCCCGCCGCTTAACCGGCTTCAACTGCGAAAACTCTTGTTCCCAATAGCGCAATACATGCGACTTAACACCACATAATTCACTTACCTCGCCAATCGTAAAATACCGCTTGGCGGGGATTGGTGGCAATGTGACAGATTCAATCTTAATTTCAGTCATCTATTTTTTAAGCAGCATGAGCAAGAGGTTGACCACTAGCATCATCCACCATGCCTTTCAGTTTTTGACTGGCATGAAAGGTAACAACGCGACGAGCAGTAATAGGAATTTCCTCACCAGTTTTGGGGTTGCGACCAGGACGCTGAGGCTTATCGCGCAACTGAAAATTGCCAAAGCCGGACAATTTAACAGATTCACCTCTTTCCAAAGCGTCACGAATTTCATCGAAAAAAGTCTCTACCATATCCTTCGCTTCACGCTTATTCAGGCCCACTTGCTCAAACAGCAATTCAGCCAACTCAGCCTTGGTTAAGGTCGGTAATTCTTTTTCCGCCTGCGAGCGCGCTCTTGCTTCTAGCATCGCTCGGTTCAAATCAGCATCCAACACCGATTGAAATTCAGCGGAATTTACGTCATTCATTATCAAACTCATCTAATTATTATCCGGCAATACCAGTTTTGCTATTAACGCAACTTAGCCGAAAATTTCAGGCCAGCGGCGGAGGTCAGAGCAGTCATTGCCATTTCAACTCTGTCGTCTTGTAAGGTCTGAGTATCTTGCAAGCTAAAGCGGAATGCAAGACTTTTTTCATCTGCATCTAAGCCCTTACCGCGATATTCATCAAACAAAACAACGGCTTGCATAATGTTACAAGCTTCATTGTTTAGCGCTTCTTCCTTAAACACATCCACCAAATCTTGCACTGAAACACTTTGTTTTACGACCAGCGCCAGATCGCGCGTCACTACCTGGAATTTCGAGATTTCACGATACGCTGGCACAGTGACGTCCTGCAATGTGGAAACTTCGACTTCGAATACAACTGGCGCCAAAGGCAAGTCGTACTTTTGTTGCAACCGTGGGTGCAACTCGCCAATGAAACCAATCAGCTTCCCATCACATTCTATGCTCGCACTACGTCCAGGATGCAAAGCAACGTGCTCGGTTTTGGCGAAGCGCAAAACCTTTGGCGCAAACAATGCTTCCAGATCTGCTTTCACGTCAAAGAAGTCTACATTTCGATGCGGGGCGCCCCACTGCTCTTCTATAACCGGACCATAAGCCAGTGCAGACAAATGCTTAGGCTGATGGTAACCAGCAACAGACAGCGGACCATCGACGACGCGTTGATCACGCAAATACACTGCGCCGATTTCAAAAATACGAACGCGGTTAATTTTACGGTTCAGGTTATAACGCGCATTCGCGATCAGACTACCGATCAGGTTCGTGCGCATCACGCCCATTTGACTTGCAATTGGATTCAGTAATTTGATTGGTGCATCATTGCCGGCAAAGTCTTTTTCCCATGCCTCTTCAACAAAGCTATAGTTCACGACTTCTTGGTAATCCTGGTCAGCAATTAAGCGACGGATTGCGAATAAGGAACGCTTGTTTTCTGGATCGATCAACATCGCACTGGCAGCCACTGGAGGCAATGCCGGAATATTTTCAAAGCCATACACACGCGCCACCTCTTCGATCAGATCTTCTTCGATCTCAATATCAAAGCGATATGACGGTGGCGTGACGAGAAACTCACCCTCTTGATGAGTGAACTGTAGGTTCAAGCGAGTGAAAATATCAGCAATGCTTGCGTCAGTCAGCGTTACGCCGATCACTTTTTGTGCGCGTGCAGTACGTAGTTTTACTGGCAAACGTTGTGGCAGATTAACAATCTGATCATCCACTGGACCAACTTTTACTTGTTCTGCACCACCACAGATCTCAACGATCAATGCAGTAATACGTTCAATGTGCTCGACGATGTTTTCAAAATCAACGCCACGTTCAAAACGATGCGCAGCATCAGTAGAGAAGTTGAAACGACGCGCACGACCCTGAATCGCATTTGGCCACCAGAACGCGGCTTCGAGGTAAATATTCTGCGTTTCCAGCGTAACTGAGGTGGAATCGCCACCCATAATACCGGCTAAGGATTCAATTTCTTTTTCATCAGCGATCACGCCAATCCACTCATCCACAGCGACCGTATTGCCATTCAACAGCTTGACTGTCTCGCCAGCTTTACCCCAGCGCACATCCATGGAGCCATGGATTTTATCGAGATCAAACACATGAGATGGGCGACCCAGTTCCAACATAACGTAGTTAGAAATATCCACTAAGGCAGAAATCGGACGCTGACCGCTACGCTCCAAACGTTGCTTCATCCATTCCGGCGTTGCAGCTTTTGCGTTCACGCCGCGGATAACGCGGCCACAGAAACGGCCGCATAAATCCGGTGCAGAAACTTTCACTGGCAGAATTTCATCCAGAGACACTGGAATAGCCTTTGTCGTTGGCAGATGCAAAGGCGTCCCTGTCAATGCAGACACTTCACGTGCCACACCTAATACTGACAAACAATCGGCTTTATTTGGGGTCAGCTTAATTGTAAATTTGAGATCATTGAGCAGGTAGTAATCACGGAAGTTTTGCCCTACCGGCGCATCGACTGGCAATTCCATCAAGCCACCAGCATCGTCCGATAATTTCAGTTCACGTGCAGAACACAACATACCCTGAGACTCAACGCCACGCAGTTTGCCGACCTTGATTTCAAATGGTTTGCCGTCTGCACCCGGCGGCAATACAGCCCCCGCCATCGCACATGGGATACGAATACCGACGCGCGCATTTGGAGCGCCGCAAACGATATTCAACAGCGTACCAGTACCGACATCGACCTGACAGATATTCAAACGGTCTGCATCAGGATGCTTAGCGATTTCGCGAATTTCCGCGACAACGACATTGTTAAAAGGAGGAGCCACAGGTTCAACTTCTTCGACCTCTAAACCCGACATGGTCAACAGATGAGAGAGTTCATCCGAAGACATTTTCGGATCAACCATGGTGCGAAGCCAGTTTTCAGAAAATTGCATAATTCAGCCGTCTAATGTGAGATGCCTGAGCGCAGTGCGCTCAAAAATTTTAGTTGAATTGCTTCAGGAAGCGTAAATCGCCTTCGTAGAACAAACGCAGATCGTTGACGCCATAACGCAGCATCGTCAAACGTTCAAGGCCTGAGCCAAACGCAAAACCGATATATGTTTCAGGATCAAGGCCCATATTACGAATCACGCTTGGATGTACTTGACCGGAGCCAGAGACTTCTAACCAGCGCCCTTTCAATGGGCCACTACCAAACGCGATATCGATCTCCGCTGACGGTTCGGTGAATGGGAAATACGATGGACGGAAGCGCACTTGCAAGTCATCAGTTTCAAAAAACGCTTTGACGAAGTTCAGATAAACGCCCTTCAAGTCAGCGAAACTGATATCTTCTGCAATCCACAAACCTTCAACCTGATGAAACATCGGCGAATGGGTCGCATCGCTATCAACACGATAGGTGCGCCCCGGGGCTATAACTTTAATTGGTGGCTTGTTCATGCGGGCATAACGCACTTGCATGGGGCTAGTATGCGTACGGAGCAACAACTGCTTATCCTGGCTATCTTTGCCATCGATATAAAATGTGTCCTGCATAGAACGTGCTGGATGATTTTCCGGGCTGTTCAAGGCAGTAAAGTTGGTCCAGTCGGTTTCAATTTCTGGGCCATCGGCCACATCAAAACCGATCGAGCGGAAAATTTCCTCTACGCGCTGCCAAGTGCGCATGACCGGGTGAATACCACCCACGCTGCGACCACGACCAGGTAAAGTCACGTCAATGGCTTCCGCATTCAGACGTGCTTGCAATTGTGCATTGGCGAGCGCATCACGGCGCTCAGTCAAGGCGGTTTCAATTTGCACTTTGGCAGCATTAATCACTGCGCCTTGTGTCTTACGTTCATCTGGGGAGAGTTTGCCCAGACTTTTCATCTGTTCGGTAATCTGGCCACTTTTGCCCAGATATAAGGCTTTCGCATTTTCCAGCGCAGCGGCATCTGCTGCCGCAAGAAAATCAGCACAAGCTTGGCTGACGATTTGGTCTAAAGGGTTCATGCGTTGTTCCCGCTTACAAACTGATAATGATAGAACTTTTACAAAAGCTAGCCAAGCAGACGTTCTGCGACAGTAAGAAAAATATCTTTAGCACAGCAACGAAACAAGATTAGTTTGATTCAAAGTTCTCAATGCGCTGAAAACAAAACGGGGCATAGGAATCAACCTCTGCCCCGCTTGATAGATGCAGTATGTAAAACATACCGCAAGCAACTACAAATTACTAATTACGCAGCCAGGTTGGCTTTAACTTGATTAACAATCGCAGCAAATGCTGGTTTGTCCATCACAGCCATGTCTGCCAGTACTTTACGGTCGAGTTCAATAGAAGCTTTTTTCAAGCCGTTCATGAACACACTGTAAGTCATACCGTGTTGACGTGTTGCTGCGTTGATACGAGTAATCCACAGTGCGCGGAATACGCGTTTCTTGTTGCGGCGATCGCGGTATGCGTATTGGCCAGCGCGCATAACTGCTTGCTTAGCAATACGGTAAACCTTACTACGACGACCACGGTAACCTTTTGCAAGGTTTAAAACTTTCTTATGACGGGCACGAGCTGTAACCCCACGTTTTACTCTAGGCATAATAACTCCTTAATAATGAGTATGAGGTTAAGCTGTTGGCATCATGCGCATTACGGATACCATGTTGGTGTCATGAACACCTACGGAACCGCGCAATTGACGTTTGTTTTTGGTCGTTTTCTTAGTCAAGATATGACGTTTGAAAGCTTGACCGCGTTTAACGGTACCACCTGGACGTACGCGGAAGCGCTTTTTTGCGCTGCTTTTCGTCTTCATTTTTGGCATAGCACTATCTGTCTATTACGACAGCCTCATTTTATATGATGGTAGGTGGCAGCAACAATCGCTACTCTTGGATGCCTACTTCTCACTTATGTGACCTGCTAATTAATTCTTAGCAGGTCTTTCGCAATACGCATTCAACGCACATCGCAAAATTCTTTTAATTACTAATTACTTCTTTTTCTTCGGTGCCAGAATCATGACCATCTGGCGACCTTCCATTTTTGGAAACTGCTCTACCTGACCGTAAGGTTCCAGATCCAGTTTCAGGCGCTCAAGTACGCGCATACCGATTTCCTGATGCGCCATCTCACGACCACGGAAACGCAATGTGATCTTGGTTTTATCGCCATCATCAAGGAATTTAATCAAATTACGCAGTTTGATGTTGTAATCGCCATCATCAGTACCAGGGCGGAATTTAACTTCCTTAACCAAAATGACTTTTTGCTTCAATTTGGCTTCGTGAGCTTTTTTCTGCTCCTGATATTTAAACTTGCCGTAATCCATCAAACGACAAACTGGTGGTTGCGCGGTTGGTGCAATCTCCACCAAATCCACATTAGCCTCTTCGGCCAAGCGGAAGGCTTCACCCAGTTTAACGATCCCCAGAGGTTCGTTATCAACGCCAGACAAGCGCACTTCAGGCGCGGTAACTTCACCGTTGATACGATGTGTTCTTTCGGTAGCTATTGCAGTTTCCTTTAAAAAATAAAATCTTTACCGTGCTATCTCCCTCAAAAAGGGAGATTGCTGACCGATCTGTTAAACCTTATTTGCTATCTCATCTTGCAGACGAGAAATGAAGGCATCCAGAGGCATTACCCCAAGATCCAGATTGCCACGCGTACGCACAGCGACTGTGTTGGCATCCCGCTCTTTATCGCCGATTACTATAATGTAAGGTAATTTTTGAATAGAATGCTCGCGTATTTTATATGTAATTTTCTCATTACGCAAATCAGTATTTACTCTAAACCCTTGTTTTTTCAGGTTTTCCGCAACAGCCTTGGCATATTCCGCCTGAGACTCTGAGATATTAAGCACTGAAACTTGCACTGGCGCCAACCATAATGGCAAAGCGCCCGCGTGATTTTCGATCAAAATACCAATGAAACGCTCCATAGAGCCAACAATCGCACGATGCAGCATGACAGGAACTTTACGGCTATTATCATCAGCAACATATTCCGCACCTAAACGCCCTGGCATAAAGAAATCCACCTGCATAGTACCAACCTGCCAAGGACGACCAAGACTATCTTTAAGATGATACTCAATCTTAGGTCCGTAGAAAGCACCCTCACCAGGCAACTCCTCCCACTCAGTCACGCCACAACTACGCAAGCCAGCACGCAACGTCTCTTCGGCCTTATCCCAGATTTCATCGGTACCAATGCGATTATCCGGACGCAAGGCTAATTTAATAGCAATGTTTTCAAAACCAAAATCTTGGTAAACCTTCATTGCTTGCGGATGAAATGCAATGACTTCATCCTGAATCTGCTCTTCAGTACAGAAAATATGCCCATCATCCTGCGTAAACCCACGCACACGCATAATACCGTGCAAGGCGCCAGATGGCTCATTGCGATGACACTGACCGAACTCACCAAAACGCAATGGCAAGTCACGATAGCTCTTCATACCAGAATTAAAAATCTGCACATGGCCTGGGCAATTCATCGGCTTGAGCGCATAAGCACGATTTTCTGATTCAGTGACAAACATGTTGTCTTTATAATTAGCCCAGTGACCAGTTTTATTCCACAGGCTACTATCGAGGATCTGCGGCCCTTTAACTTCCTGATAACCACAATCCTGATAGACCTTGCGCATGTATTGCTCAATTTGCTGCCAGATAGTCCAACCTTTAGCGTGCCAGAACACCAAACCCGGCGCCTCATCTTGAAAATGGAAAAAGTCCAGCGCCTTACCGAGTTTGCGGTGATCGCGCTTCTCTGCCTCTTCCAGCATATGCAGGTATTGCTCCTGATCTTCTTTTTTAGCAAAGGCAGTGCCGTAAATACGCTGCAACATTTCATTTTTAGAGTCGCCGCGCCAGTAGGCACCGGCCAGCTTCATCAGCTTAAACACCTTCAGTTTGCCTGTTGAGGGCACATGCGGACCACGACACAAATCGGTAAAGCTACCTTCGGTGTACAAAGACACATCCTGATCAGCAGGAATTGACTCGATAATCTCCGCCTTATAGGCCTCTCCAATGGACTTAAAGTACGCAACAGCCTCATCGCGAGGCAATACCTTACGAGTGACTTGTTCGTCTTTTTTAGCCAATTCGGCCATTTTCTTTTCAATCAACACCAGATCATCTGGTGTGAATGGGCGCTTGTACGAGAAGTCGTAATAAAAACCGTTTTCGATCACAGGACCAATAGTAACCTGCGCATCGGGAAATAATTCTTTAACAGCATACGCCAGCAAATGCGCTGTCGAGTGACGAATCACTTCCAACCCGTCCGCATCTTTGTCAGTCACAATCGCTAACTCAACGTCGGCCTCAATCAAGTGCGACGTATCAACCAACTTACCATCCACGCGACCAGCCAGCGCTGCCTTAGCCAGACCAGCACCAATACTGGCTGCAACTTGCGCAACCGTTACTGGCGCATCGAATTGTCGTTGCGAACCATCAGGAAGTTTTACTGAGACCATATCACTCTCCAGAGAGAAAGAAGTTTGCTAAAAAAGGGAATTTAAAAAATGCAGACGAAAAAAAAGCACGGCTAGCCGTGCTTTTTCACATTTAATACCGACGAAAAAGATCCTCGACTAGAGTCGCTCCCAAACCATTTGCGTGGTAGTTCGCGGTGTCATAACCAGGATGCCTTTCTCGCTCTTATCTAAAGGTATTACTAATTCTATGGTAGACACGATTGGACTCGAACCAACGACCCCTACCATGTCAAGGTAGTGCTCTAACCAGCTGAGCTACGCGTCTAAAGAAACAAGAGTATAGCAGAAGCTCTTAATCAATTACTAGCCCCTGAAGCCATTTTTTTGTCATTCTGGGGCATTTATATCCATCACACGCCCCAACAGCCAAAACGACTCCTCTCAACATCCATCGCCACTTCACACGAAACAATGCTCGATCACAATCGCAGTTGCATCGCTAAAGAGACATCGCAACATCCACTTACTGACGCCGCACATCCTGCACACCGTTCACCTCGCGAATAATAGTCAAAGCTTTTTGTAGCTGTGTCGTCCCACCGATTTCAACCGTAAACGACATGCGCGCTTGTGATTTCGCACTTTGCGTATTAACACCGATCACATTGATTTTTTCACGCGAAAACACTTCAGAAATATCCCTCAGCAAGCCCTGCCTGTCTTGCGCCATAACAAAAATATCCACCGGATAAACGGTATCTTTTACTTGCTCACCCCAGGTGGTCTGAATTACCCGCTCGGGCGCCTTATTGCGCATTTCCGCAAAATTCTTGCAAGTTAAGCGATGAATCGACACACCCTTGCCGCGCGTCACAAAACCAACAATATTATCCGGTGGTGCAGGCTTGCAACAACGTGCCAACTGCGTCATCAACCCGTCCGTACCGACAACAAGCACACCCGACTTTGCACCCTGTGTAACGCTTGAAGCACGACTCTTATTGGCGACAAACTCATCAGGCTCCTCGACTGGCGCATTATCACGTAAGACAGTTTCGATCTGACGCAGGCTAAATTCATCCTTACCGACAGAAAGAAAGAAATCATCCAGCGCCGCAAAGCCCAACTTACGCGCCAACTCTTCCAGATTAACCGCCGTCTTTCCCTCACGCTGCAAGGTCTTTTCAACCATGCTGCGCCCATAGGTCAAGGTTTCCTGCTGATCTATCGCATTAAACCACGCGCGAATCTTACTACGGGTTCGGGTGCTGACAGAGTATTCGGGATTGAGCCAATCACGAGAAGGGCCTGTCTGCGCCGACCCAGCTTTGAGCGTAATAATCTCAACAGTCTGGCCATTCTGCAAACGTGTATTTAATGGCACCATAACACTGTCAACGCGCGCTCCACGACAACGATGCCCAACATCAGTATGGAGCTGATAAGCAAAATCAACGGGAGTAGCGCCGCACGGCAACTCAATCACCCTTGCCTGCGGCGTCAAAACATAGATGCGGTCATCGAGACTTGCTGCCTTTAGTTTTTGCACCCATTCGCGCTGCACCTCCTCATGCTCAACCACTGCATCTGCGATGTCAGTTTTCCACGCCAACAGCTGTCTTAGCCAAGCGATTTTCTCGTCATATTCCTGAGCCGTAAAATTGGATCCGCCGCTCTCCTTATAGCGCCAATGTGCCGCCACGCCATATTCCGCAAACTGATGCATCTCACGGGTGCGGATCTGCACCTCTAAAGGTCGCCCATCCTCCACAACCACAACGGTATGCAAGGACTTATAACCATTGGATTTAGGACGCGAAATATAGTCATCAAACTCTTTAGGAAGTGGCGCCCAAGCATTGTGGACTATACCGAGAACTGTATAGCAATCTTTAATATCATCAACAATGACGCGGAATGCTCGAACATCGTAGAGTTCGTCAAAATGAACGGACTTACCCTTCATTTTTTTCCAGATACTATAGATATGCTTAGGACGACCGCTGACCTCAGCCTTCACACCTGCAACTTTTAACTCTGCATTAAGCCGCGCAATGGCACTGACGACAAAACTCTCTCGCTCCACCCGCTTCTCTTCTAACATTTTTGCAATACGCTTGTATTGCTCAGGCTCGAGAAAGCGAAACGATAGATCTTCTAACTCCCACTTTAATTGCCACACCCCAAGGCGATTTGCCAATGGCGCATACAAATCCATCGTCTCGCTTGCATACTGCTTCGATGCACCATCTTCGCGCTTACATTCAGCGAAATAGCGTAAGGTCGTGACTCGAGAAGCGAGCCGCACCAGAACCACGCGCATGTCAGTTGCCATCGCAAGCACCATCTTGCGCAAGGTCTCCATTTGGGCCGCGGCTTTTTCAGCGGCATCCTTGCCTTTTCCTGCATCATGCTGGGTTAGCGCAGCTTCGCGCAACTTCATCAACCTCCTTATCCCCGTCACGAGGTCGGTAATCTCCTTCCCAAACCGCGCTTCAATTTGCGGAGCAACTGCGGGACATAACTCCGGCAATTCAAACAATAACGCAGCAATCCTCGAATCCACATCGGTTCTTAGCATCGCTAACGTAGAAACCACGCCCAGCACAAACTGCAAAGCGTTTTGCTCTGTCACGACCCGCAGGTCCGTGTAATAGGGGGTGACAAATTCGAGAGCTGTAATTAAGCGCTCTTTGTCCGCATCTGACAGGCCGTCAGCCAATTGAGATGCTGAAGCCGAAATGGAAGTCGATACCATGCTAATCTTTACTTTTGTGCAGCCGTCACAACAACTTCAATTAACCACTCTGGATTCGCCAACTTTGCCTCAACTGTTGCTCGTGGCGGAGAACTCCCAGGCGTAACCCAATCGTCCCATACTTTATTCATCTCACCGATGAGTGAAATATCTGTCAGAAAAATCTGACATGACAAAATACGCGACTTATCGCTTCCAGCCTCTTGCAGCAAACGATCGATGTGCCCCAACACCTCCACTGTCTGACCAGCGATGTCATTACCAGGAACCTCAGGAATTTGCCCTGCCAGATAAACTACACCGTTATGTATCGCCACTTCAGACAGGCGGGCACCAACATGCAATCTTTTAATTTCCATTTTTTACTCTTCTTTAAAAATTCTTTTACAGCTCGTCAACGGCTCACTGTATCTGCAGACTGACTTACCGACCTATTACAGTCGATATTCAATCGTCACGCAGTAAAAAATCGCGCGCTATAGCAATCTGCTCTGCACTCACAAAGGTTGGTGCATGTCCAACCGATGAAATCTGCACCAAGGTTGCACATGGCCCCCTTTTGGTCATTTCCGTTACCGTCTCAAGCGACAGTAAATCCGAATTTTCACCGCGCACAACCAAAGTCTTGCTTCGAATCGCATCGTAAGCAGCCCACAACATCGCCTCGCCCGCGGTCACCTGCTCAGCTGTCACCGATTTAAATGGCAGGCCCAATCCCAAATCGTAATGCTTAATCCACTGTCCGGCCGCATTCTGTCGTAAGACGTCACGCGCAAGCTTTTCCCATTGAGCATCTGTATGTACACCAAAGGGTTGCGAAATTGATTTGATGTAACCCAGCGCCTCGTCAAACCGGTCAAATGCGACCGCCTGCCCCACATACTCACCAATCCGTGCTAATGCAACGGGATTAAGGGCTGGCCCGACATCATTAAGAATCAACTTCCGTATCGGGCTACCCTCAAGCGAAGCAATACCCATACCAATCAAACCGCCCATGGAAGTACCGAACCAATCCACCTTCACGACATCCAGACGGGCCAGCAAGGTCACCATATCGCTCACATACTGTGGTATCTGGTAATGCATAGGGTTACGCAAACGTCCAGACGCGCCACGACCAACAACATCTGGACAAATAACACGATAGCGGTCAGCTAAGTTTTTTGCTAATGCATCGAAGTCGTCAGAAACGCGGGCTAAACCATGGACGCAAACCAATACCTCTGGATTGAAAGGATCGCCCCACTCCTGATAAGACATTGTATGCAAACCGGTTGGAGATAAACACTGAACGGATTTTCGTCTGGCTTGCATAGGGATCCTCAAGAGTTAAATGTTTCTAGCATTGCAATTTGCTATTGTAACGAACACTGCTCTTTATATCATTGATTTCAGAAGATATTGCCCGCTTTTCTTCACGTTAATCGGAAGATGGCCGTCTAAGAGAGCTGTACTATTTTTATCAAAATAAAAAACGACACCATAAAAAAAGCCGACAATATTTGTCGGCTTTAACTATGAATAACATCTTATTTGTTGCCCCAATGAATCCCCTTAGGCGTTAGACAAAAGCAGACATATCCAAAGTCGGTTCTGTTTTAGAAATAATCTCGTCAACTGTAACACCTGGCGCTAACTCAACCAGTTTCAGACCTTTCGGGGTCACATCAATCACACCGAGATCAGTGATAATCCGGTTCACAACACCAACACCTGTCAACGGTAAGTTGCACTGACTCAGAATTTTATGCGCGTCACCTTTTGCCACGTGTTCCATTAGTACAACAACCCGCCCAACACCAGCAACCAGGTCCATCGCACCGCCCATGCCCTTCACCATTTTCCCTGGGATCATCCAGTTCGCCAAATCACCCGTCTGACTTACCTGCATCGCACCCAAAATCGCTAAATTGATTTTTCCGCCACGAATCATTGCAAACGAATCTGCTGAGCTAAAAATCGATGAGCCAGGTAAGGTTGTGACGGTTTGTTTGCCCGCATTGATCAAATCAGCATCAACTTCATTCTCTGTCGGGAAAGGACCAATACCCAGCAAGCCATTTTCAGATTGCAACCAGACTTCTACCCCTTGCGGCACATGATTAGCAACTAAGGTCGGCAAGCCGATACCCAGATTAACGTAAAAACCATCTTGCAATTCTAATGCTGCACGCGCAGCCATTTCATCACGATTCCATGCCATGTTTATCTCCTGATCTTATTTCGATGGGCGCACTGTACGTTGCTCGATGCGCTTCTCTGGGTGTGCATTGACAACGATACGTTGCACAAAAATACCCGGGGTATGCACCTCATCAGGATCAATCTCGCCGATTTCGACCAACATTTCCACTTCTGCTACAGTAATTTTTCCCGCCATAGCGACATTTGGATTGAAATTACGCGCCGTTTTACGATAAACAAGATTACCTGCTTTATCGGCCTTCCAAGCGTTAACGAGCGAGACGTCCGACACTAAAGCACGTTCCATCACATATTGATGACCGTCGAATTCACGGACCTCTTTGCCTTCAGCAACGATGGTACCGACACCAGTTTTGGTGAAGAAAGCAGGAATACCTGCACCACCTGCACGTAATTTCTCTGCAAGAGTACCTTGTGGTGTGAATTCCAACTCCAACTCACCAGCTAGATACTGGCGCTCAAATTCTTTGTTTTCACCAACATAAGATGAAATCATTTTTTTAATCTGGCGCGTTGTCAGCAATTGGCCCAACCCAAAACCATCAACGCCAGCGTTGTTGGAAATCGCTGTCAATTCTTTCGCACCAGTATCGCGCAGCGCTGCGATCAAAGCTTCTGGAATACCACACAATCCAAATCCGCCAACGGCGATCGTTTGTCCGTCTTTGACGATGTCCGCCAAAGCAGTTTTTGCGTCGGGATAAACTTTATTCATTACTGTTCCCTTCTGTCTTCTCGAAATTATTGGATATCAACATCTTTTATTTATATGGCAACCAGATCCTGCTCTACATACCGATAATAAGGTATCTCCGTCTTGCAAAGATCTGCAAAAAACTAATGCATCGGAACATGCCTCTGGTAACCAACGCCTAGTCTTTAATTTTCTTCAAGGATATGATGCTACGCTATACTTCGCAATACCGTAAAACTACGAAACGCAGTTTAGCCTACCAGCCTCATCTCTGCCGACCTATGGATTTTAAAAATAACATCGATTTTGCTCGCATTTTTCAGTTGGCACCGATAGGTATGTGCATATCCCAAAATCGCATCATACTTGCCTGCAATGATGCACTGACCCTGATGTTTGGGCTCAACCAAGATTTGCTCATCAGCGCTTCGTTTCAGATTCTTTACCCCACCCCTGACGAATTCGAGAGAACCGGAGCAAGAATTGCTCCCATCATGAATACTAAAGGGAGCTACTCGGATGAGCGAATCATGAAACGAGCAAGTCAGGAACTGTTCTGGTGCCACGTTTCTGGACGCGCACTCGACAAAGAAAATCCCCGCACGGCGGAAATATGGACGTTCGAGGACTTGAGCTCAAAAAGACCGGTAAGCGCGGAACTCACACCAAGAGAGCGTGAGATTTCCGCAATGATCGTGGAAGGAAAAACCAGCAAAATGATTGCAAAACAAATCGGTTTAAGCCCAAGAACGGTGGAGATGCACCGGGCTAAATTGATGCGGAAATTTTGCGCTTCAACCTCGAGCGAGTTGGTTCATAAACTATTAGGCCCGATCCACTAACAAACCGCTCGACGAAAACACTCCATGTTAACATTAAAAACTACCATCAGAAATAGCTCAGCGGCGTCGTTTCTGTGCAGTTTTAAATTCAGCAAATTTTTGTTTAATTACTTCAGGTAATGGCACCGACTTTTCAATAGCAGGATCAATCCAAACAACTTTGGCACCGCCTTCAGCATACAACGAATAGCCATCGCCAACTGAACGCATTTCCTGAATCGTTTCAAAACTAGTACGGCCCAAGGTAGAGATATAGGTACAGACCTCGACCTGCCCGGGATATTTGAGGGGCTTTTTGAAAGTACAATGCGCATTGACAATCACAGGACCATGGCCTTTCTCATCTGGCAAACAACCCATCATTGCAAGCCATTCAATACGGGCCTGTTCCATATACTGAAAATAAACAGTGTTATTCACGTGCCCCATTGCATCCATGTCGCCCCAGCGAATCGGAATGGTGACGGTATAAACCAGCTTTTTGTCACCCGTTCCCATTATTGAACACTCATCCCATCATCCGCAGTAACGATCGCTCCATTGAGGAATCGTGACTCTTCTGCCGCCAACAACAGTAACAAACCATCAAGATCTTCAGGAGTCCCGACACGCTTACGCGGGAGCATCTCAATTAATTTCTGCCCCTGCTCGGTGTCGAAATACTCCTCATTAATTTCAGTGGAGATATAGCCAGGACAAATGGCATTAACGTTGATGCCATATTTCCCCCATTCGACAGCCATTGCTTTTGTCATGTGTACGACAGCGGCTTTACTCATGCAGTAAATACCTATCTGAGGCAAGACCCGCAAACCAGCAACAGAAGCAATATTGATAATACGGTGCTGCTTGCGAGGATCGCCTTTGTGACGGGCAATCATACGCTTCGCCGCCTCCTGAGCAACAAAAAAAGCACCCCGTTGATTGGTATCCATGACGTACGCATAATCATCCGGCGTCACATCTACCAAACGTTGCGTGGTAGATACACCAGAATTGTTGATCAAGATGTCGATCGGACCAGCTTCAGTCTCAGCGTGCGCGATTGCGGATTTGATGCTCGCGTAGTCCGTCACATCCAAGGCAACCACATGCGCTGCGCCCCCCTCAGCTTCAATCTCTGCACGCAACTCCTTGAGTCGATCGATACGGCGCGATGCCAGCACAACCTGCGCTCCGGCTTGCGCCAAAATCTTTGCAAATCGAGCACCTAAGCCACTAGATGCACCGGTTACCAGTGCAATTTTTCCTTCAAAGTTGACTTCTATGCCCATCAGTATCTCCACGAAAAATTTAAAACGTTTTGCATTCTGTGTGAGTTGCTATGATGACATAGAGATCACGTTTGTGTTGTATGGATTTACGTTCGACATGCATTTTTATTGCTAATTCACACGTAAACCCTGTTAAATTGATGCGTTGATAACATGCCTCTGCCATAATTCAAGACTCACCAAACATCTGGTTGGTGACCTTCGTCTAATCTGAAACTTGCAGATTAACTTTACAGCAGATAACATGCTGAAATTAATTTAGCACGTTCGTTCGAAAATATTTCCAGAAAGTGATTACACCCATGACCCAAACCATTCTTGAACAATACGGTCCACGCGATACCATGGAATATGATGTCGTCATTGTGGGTGGTGGACCTGCCGGACTATCTGCTGCCATTAAATTAAAACAACTGGCCGCAGAGAAAGGTAACGAAGTCTCTGTTTGCGTTCTAGAAAAAGGTGGAGAATTAGGCGCGCATATTCTCTCTGGCGCGGTCATGGATCCGCAAGCTTTAACTGAATTGATTCCAAATTGGAAAGAACTCGGCGCACCGCTCAATACACCAGTTACGGAAGACCGTTTTTTATTCTTAACCGAGACCAAAGCACACAAAACACCAAACTGGATGTTGCCACAATGCTTCCAAAATCACGGCAACTTTGTGATTTCGCTCGCTAACGTCGTACGTTGGCTAGGTCAGCAGGCAGAAAACCTTGGGGTTGAAATTTTCCCTGGCTTTCCAGCCGCTGAAATCCTATACAACGACGACGGCTCTGTGAAAGGTGTTGCGACGGGCAATATGGGCGTGAATCGCGAAGGCGAACCTGGAGCTGCATTCCAGCTAGGCATGGAGTTACACGCAAAGTACACGTTATTTGCAGAAGGTGCACGCGGTCACTTGGGTAAACAATTGATCGCTAAATACGACCTGAACAAAGGTAAGGACCCACAGACCTATGGCATCGGCATCAAAGAATTGTGGGAAATTGATCCTGCAAAACATCAAGAAGGTCTAGTCATTCACTCTGCTGGCTGGCCATTAGACAGCAGCACCTACGGGGGCTCCTTCTTATATCACTTGGAAAACAATCAGGTAGCGGTTGGCTATGTGGTCGGACTTGGATATGAGAACCCTTATCTCTCTCCGTACGAAGAGTTCCAACGTTACAAAACACATCCAGAAATTCGTCAATTCTTCGAAGGGGGGAAACGAATTGCCTATGGTGCACGTGCGATTACGGCGGGCGGCTTGCAATCGTTGCCAAAACTGACATTCCCTGGTGGTGCCTTGATCGGTTGTGATGCAGGCTTCCTCAATGCTAGCCGCATTAAAGGTAGTCACGCTGCAATCAAAACCGGTATGCTGGCAGCGGATGCTGTATTCGCTGCACTCGGTGAAAACCGTCAATTCGACGAAGTGACCACGTACAGCACCGCCTTTGAGGCATCATGGTTGCACGAAGAATTGCACAAGGCACGTAACTTTAAGCCATGGATGAGCAAAGGTCTATACCTTGGCACATTGATGGTTGGGATCGATCAGGTTGTCTTTGGTGGTAAAGCACCGTGGACCTTGCGTCATACGCACGCAGATCACGAATGCCTGCGTCCGGCATCCGAATTCCAGCCTATCGCTTATCCAAAACCAGACGGTAAATTGACGTTTGACCGCTTATCGTCGGTATTCATTTCAAACACGAACCACGCTGAAGATCAACCTATACATTTGACTTTGAAAAATCAAAATGTACCGGTCGACATCAACCTAGCGAAATACGCTGGCCCAGAGGCGCGCTATTGCCCTGCAGGCGTATATGAGTTTATGAAGACGGATGATGGTAAAGACCGTTTGCAAATCAATTCACAAAACTGTGTTCATTGCAAAACTTGCGATATCAAGGATCCAACGCAAAATATCGTCTGGGTAACACCAGAAGGTGGCGGTGGTCCGAACTATCCGAATATGTAATAAAAAAGCCGCTGGAATAAATACTCCAGCGGCTTTTTTATGAATCTTCTAAACTTCGACAGGGATGCACCCGCAATGATGCTCCTACAAAACAAGTGTTTACCAATTCTCTTTTAAAATTTTCTCTAACCAGAACGTACCTATCACGGTTTTTACGTCCGTGATCTTTCCTTCGCGCACGAATGCCAAAAGTTCGTCTCGCGTCGCTACGAAAGTTTCAAGAAACTCACCATCATCTAATTCAGCATCACCCGCACTCAACCCCTGAGCAAGGTAGATTTCCAGATGCTCATCTGCATAGGCGATCGCATTGTGGATAGTGCAGACATGTCGCCATGTGGTTGCCGTATAACCGGTTTCCTCTTTTAATTCTCTCTTAGCACAGACGAGAGTATCTTCACCAGGATCTATTTTTCCAGCTGGGAACTCAATAAAAACACGGTCTAACGGATAACGAAACTGCCGCTCCATCAGTACTGTGCCATCGCTGAGTAAAGGAATAATGACCACCGCCCCGGGATGGCGAATATATTCACGGGTCGTTACTTTGCCATCTGGAAGTACAACAAAATCCTTTTGGACTTGCAAAAAATCACCATCATAAACCAGACCACCGTCAAGTTTACGCTCTCTCAAATGGCCATCATTGGCAAATTCATCAGTGATTTTTTCAGACATGATCGCGTCTCAAATAACGATAAACAAAACCTGGAAAGCCTAAGACGATGAAGAGACAGAAGCTGATAGCATAAAATTCCCACCCTTGCGGGAAAGAGTTACCCTCAGACCGCTCTAGAGCAAAGCCAAGTTGACCGACCAGTATGTACAGAACCAGAAGTTCAATGACTCTCAACCAAAATGGCTTCAACAAAGAAAAACGCTGTATCGCGAAGAAAGCGAAACAGCGTTCATTTATATATGGCAGGTTGGCGGTAACTACCGCCAACACAACCACTAACCACACAGATGCGGAGCTACTCAAAAGATTCTGCCTTAGGATGCGAGTGTCTTAACAATGGCGTTCAGACATGTCGACATCAAAGTATCAGGGAGCAAACCCATTACAAGAACCGCTGCACCATTTAGACTCAAGATAACGCGCACATCAAAACTTGGGTTGATCACAGCGTTATCTGATGGTTCATCAAAATACATCAGTTTAACAACGCGTAGGTAGTAAAACGTACCAATCAGTGAGAACAGCACGGCGACCAAAGCCAACCATAATTGATGGCTCGCGACTACCGATTGCAAAACAGAGAACTTAGCATAGAAGCCCATCATCGGCGGAATACCAGCCAACGAGAACATCAGCATTAACATGACAAAGGCAAACCATGGGGAACGTTTGTTCAAACCTTTGAGATCGTCTAGATTATCGGCCTCAAAGCCAGAGCGGGACAGCAACATGATCACACCGAAAGTACCAAGCGTTGTTAAGACATAAGTGATGCTGTAGAACATCGATGCACTGTATGCATCAGCCGCCAGACTGGAGTCGCCATTAACAACTCCAGACAACAAGCCAAGGAGCATAAAACCCATCTGTGAAATGGTCGAGTACGCAAGCATTCGTTTCAGATTTGTTTGCGCAATAGCGGTCAAGTTACCAACAGCCATGGACAATACCGCCAGAACGATCAACATTTGTTGCCAATCGACCGCTTGGGAAAACAAGCCTTCTACCAACAAACGGAAAGTGATCGCGAAAGCAGCGAGTTTCGGAGCGCCACCCAGCAGCAAAGTGACCGCCGTTGGAGATCCTTGATAGACGTCAGGTACCCACATATGAAAAGGAACCACACCCAACTTAAAGGCCAGACCAGCAACAAGAAACACAATACCGAACACGAGAATTGTTTTGTTACCAGCGGGATCAGCAGCAGCTCTTGCTACTTCAGATAATTCAAGAGAACCTGTAGCACCGTAGAGCATAGAAATACCGTACAACATAAAACCAGAAGCAAGTGCTCCAAGAATGAAATACTTCATTGCGGCTTCTGTCGATACAATGTGATCACGCCGTAAAGCAACCAGCGCATACAAAGACAAAGACATTAATTCCAAACCAAGGTAAATAATCAAGAAATTATTACCCGAAATCATAATCATCTGACCAAGCAAGGAGAACAAAGCGAGAACGTAAAACTCACCGCCCAACTTACCGTTACTCATTCCCCTATCAGTCACATATTGCCGTGAGTAAATCAACGTCATACCTATTGCGACGTAAGAGAACATCTTTAACAGCATCGACATCGGATCTGACACGAACATGTTATTGCTAACATAGGTCGAACCGTCATTATTTGCCGTCGCAATCGTCAATCCTCCGCAAGCCAATAGCGTAAGAATGCTCATGACAAAAGTCACATTCCGTTTGCTGTCTGCTAAAAACATATCAACCAGCAAAATCACGCAGGTCGCCAGGAGCAAAAATATTTCAGGATAAAGTGGTGTGAAGTTCATATTATTCAGTTCTACTAGCATTGATCTGCTATCACAGGATCTACTCATCGTACACCGTGTGACGGGCTTGCTTGTCTATATCCTTAGTTAGAGTGGCAACTTAGAAACAGCCACATGCTTCAAAAGATCACTTACTGAGACCTGCATCGCATCAGTAAATGGCGCTGGATACAGCCCCATCGCAATGACTGCAATGGCTAAAACACCCAGCATAAAAAACTCGCGCTTATTGATATCGCTTAAATGAGCAACGTGGTCGTTCGTAATTTTACCGAATACAACACGCTTCACCATCCATAACGAGTAAGCTGCACCAAAAATCAGCGCAGTCGCGGCCAGCATACCAATCCAGAAATTAAACTGAACAGCACCCAGAATCACCATAAACTCGCCAACAAAACCGGAAGTTGCTGGCAAACCGCAGTTAGCCATCGAAAACAGTACGAACAATGCAGCAAACTTAGGCATTTTATTAACGACACCGCCGTAGTCCACGATCTGACGGGAGTGAACGCGGTCATACAGAACACCAATACACAGGAACATCGCGCCAGAGATAAATCCGTGAGAGATCATCTGCACAATTGCGCCTTGCATAGACATCGCGTTAAACATGAAGAAGCCAAGAGTAACAAAACCCATATGAGCAATGGAAGAGTACGCTACCAACTTTTTCATGTCAGCCTGAACCAGAGCGACCAGGCCAATATAAATCACAGCAATCAAAGACAACGTGATCATGAAACCAGCCATGTAATGACTTGCATCCGGTGCAATAGGTAATGAGAACCGCAGAAAACCGTATGCACCCAGTTTCAACATGATCGCAGCAAGTACAACTGAACCACCGGTAGGCGCTTCAACGTGAGCATCTGGCAACCATGTATGCACTGGCCACATTGGCACTTTCACTGCAAACGCCATCAAGAACGCACAAAACACCATTACCTGCTCAGTCATACTCAATGGCAACTGGTGCCATGAGAGAATATCAAACGAGTGACCTGCTTTAATATACAGATAAATAATGGCAACCAACGTCAACAACGAACCGAGCAACGTGTACAAGAAGAACTTGAACGCTGCATAAACGCGGTTTGGACCACCCCAGATACCGACGATAATATACATCGGGATCAACGTCGCTTCGAAGAACACGTAGAACAGCATTCCGTCGAGTGCGCAGAACACACCAATCATCAGGCCTGACAGAATCAGAAATGCGCCCATATACTGCGCTACCTGCTTTTCAATCACTTGCCATGCTGCGATAACGACGATCACAGTGATGAATGCCGTCAATGGCACCAGCCACAGCGAAATACCATCAATACCGAGCGAATAGAAAACATTGAATTTTTCAATCCAAGAAAACTTTTCAACGAACTGCATACCGTGTGCACTGTTGTCGAATTGAGTGATCAATGGAATCGTGGCAAAAAAACTTGCCAGAGAACCGATCAAAGACACACCGCGTACCAGACCAGGATTATCATCCCGTCCGAAAGCTAATACAAAGAGGCCAAACGCGATTGGACACCAAATCGCCAGGCTGAGTAAGGAGGAAGTTGACTGCATCATGATTATATTTTTATAGCCGAGGTCACTTATTTAGCAAAAGGAAATGGCATGAAGTACACAAGGAACCCCAGAACACCCAAAATCATTACAAAAGCATAGTGATAGATATAACCACTTTGGAACAAACGAATGCCACGCGAGAACCAACCGACTAACTTCGCGCTACCATTTACCACCAAACCATCAATCAAACCTTTGTCACCGATATTCCACAATCCGCCACCTAACACACGAGCACCGCCTGCAAATACGACTTCATTGAATTTATCCAAGTAGTACTTATTATCAAGCAGGTTGTAGATTGCGCTGGAATTCTTCTTGATCGCCGTTGGAATCGACGGCTTCACCATATAGAAGAAATACGAAGTTGCTACGCCAGCCAACGCCAACCAGAACGGTAAGGATGTGAGTGCATGGATCGCCATCGCGACAGGACCATGGAACTCATCCTTCAATTCTTCCATTGCTTTGTGCGCTTCGTTGACAGTAATTACTTTCTCAAAGAACGCGCCAAACAACATTGGTTCAATAGCGATGAAACCGATAATCACAGACGGAATTGCCAGCATCACTAACGGGAACCAGACGACAAATGGAGACTCGTGCGGTTTTTGACCTGGTGCCAGACCGTGATGTTCGTCATGATCGTCGTGCGCATCATGTGCATCATGTGCATCATGTGCGTCATGTCCGTCATGTCCATGAGCATGACCAAAGTTTTCTTTACCGTGGAAAACCAAGAAATACATGCGGAAAGAATAAAATGCTGTCACAAACACACCGGCTAATGTTGCAAACTGCGCGAAACCTGCACCTGCCAGATGGGAAGCCTGAACCGCTTCAATAATGCTGTCTTTGGAATAGAAACCAGAGAAAAACGGTGTTCCAATCAATGCAAGGGAACCGACCAAAGAGGTGATCCATGTGATTGGCATGTATTTACGCAGCCCCCCCATGTTTCGAATATCTTGATCGTGGTGCATACCAATAATCACAGAACCTGCAGCTAAGAATAACAAGGCCTTGAAAAACGCATGTGTCATCAGATGGAAGACAGCAACGGAGTAAGCTGAAGCACCAAGTGCAACCGTCATATAACCCAATTGAGACAGCGTGGAGTAAGCAACAACGCGTTTGATATCGTTCTGAATAATCCCCAAGAAACCCATGAAGAGCGCGGTGATAGAACCAATAACCAAAATAAAAGACAAAGCGGTATCAGACAACTCAAACAACGGCGACATCCGAGAGACCATGAAGATACCAGCGGTAACCATCGTTGCAGCATGAATCAGCGCGGAAATCGGTGTTGGACCTTCCATCGAGTCTGGCAACCAGACGTGCAGCGGAAATTGAGCTGATTTACCCATAGCACCGATGAACAGGCAGATACAAGCAACAGTAATCAACATCCAGTTTGTACCCGGCAACAACAGCTTTGCTAACTCTTCTTTCTTAGCAAAAACTTCTGCATAGTTCATGGAACCGGCGTAGGCCAAGATCAGACCAATACCCAGGATAAAACCAAAGTCACCCACACGATTAACTAAGAAAGCCTTCATGTTGGCGTAGATCGCTGTTGGTTTGGTGTACCAAAAACCAATCAGCAAATAAGACACCAGACCAACCGCTTCCCAACCGAAGAAGAGTTGCAGAAAGTTATTGCTCATAACCAGCATCAACATCGAGAATGTGAACAAGGAAATGTAGGAGAAGAAGCGATTGTAGCCCTCATCTTCTTGCATATATCCAATCGTGTAGATGTGAACCATTAACGAAACAAAGGTGACCACGCACATCATCATTGCTGTCAGATTATCAACCAGAAAACCCACCTCAAGTTTCAAACCTTCCACCTGCATCCACTGATACAAAGTCGCGTTATAAATTGGAGCACCATCAATCAATGCATTTAATGTCATGCAAGAAATGATGAAAGCAACCAATACACCGAGTATTGTTGCTGTATGTGAGACTTTACGTCCCACGACGTTACCGAAGAACTTGGTGCCCAGCAAACCCGCAATGGCAGATCCTGCCAGTGGTGCCAGAGGTACCGCCAATAATAGTTGTGGGTTAAGTTGCCCCGCCATGATGACCCTTTTGTTAGCTTGTTACTTTTTTAAATCGCCAGCGAATGAGGGGTTGTCCCGAAGCGCAACAACCCATCCACATTATCCCTTGAGTGCGTCCAGATCTTCAACGTTAATCGTGTCAAGGCTACGGAACATGACGACGAGAATCGCTAAACCGATTGCTGACTCAGCAGCAGCAACCGTCAAAATAAAGAACACAAAAATTTGCCCTGCTGCATCACCTAAATAATGCGAAAACGCGATGAAGTTAATGTTCACAGCCAACAACATCAATTCTATTGCCATGAGTAACACAATAATATTTTTACGATTCAAGAAAATACCAACAATTGAAATCGCGAATAAGATTGCGCCTAAAATCAGATAGTGCGTCAATGTCAAAGCCATGTTAATTCCCCTGCTTTTCTGTTGCTGCGATCGTAGCGCGATCGGACTCAGCTTTCATCTTCACGATACGTACACGATCTTTACTTTGTACTTTGACCGCTTGAGCAGGATCAACGTATTTACTGTCTTTGCGACGACGTAAGGTCAATGCAACCGCTGCAACGATAGCCAGTAACAGGATAGCTGCTGCGACTTCAAAAGCCAGTTGGTAGTGATTGAAAGTTACCAGACCGAGGTTTTTTGTATCGCCGATATTGTCACCATTTACGTGGTGCTGTGTATCGATGCGCAGGAAACCGCGCCACAATACGGCAGACATTTCCAATACGACGACAACACCCACCGTTGCAGCCAGAGGGAAATGACTCCAGAAACCTGCTCTTAACTTATCAAGATCGATATCGAGCATCATGACCACGAATAAGAAAAGCACCATGACCGCGCCGACATAGACCAACACGAGAACAATCGCCAAGAACTCAGCCTTTAACAACATCCAAATTCCAGCTGCGGTAAAAAACGCCAATACCAAAAACAGTGCGGAGTGCACAGGATTACGTGCAGTAATTACCTGTGTCGCAGCAAGGATCAACATTGCTGCGAATACATAAAATAATGCGGTTGAAAATTCCATATCGAAACCGTTCCAATTATCGGTAAGCCGCGTCAGCAGAACGTGCTGCGGCAATTTGTGTTTCGTAGCGATCGCCTACGGCCAACAACATTTCTTTTGTAAAGTACAGATCTCCACGTTTTTCGCCGTGGTATTCCAAAACATGCGTCTCAACAATCGAGTCAACAGGGCAGGATTCTTCGCAAAAACCACAGAAAATACACTTGGTCAGATCAATGTCGTAACGGGTAGTACGGCGCGAACCGTCAGCACGCTGATCGGATTCAATCGTGATCGCCATTGCTGGACAAACTGCTTCACACAGCTTACAAGCGATACAGCGTTCTTCACCGTTTGGATAGCGACGTAAAGCGTGCAAGCCACGAAAACGTGGAGATTGCGGCGTCTTTTCTTCCGGGAATTGGACAGTAATCTTGCGTGCGAACATGTAGCGACCGGTCAATGCCAATCCCTTAATCAGTTCGCGCAGCATCAGGCTGCCAAAAAAATCTTTAATTGCTTCCATTTTCTTCAGCCTCTTACTTCCAAATATTCCACGGGGTTTGCATCCACGCCGCAACAAACACCAAATACACTAAAGTCAGGGGGATAAACACCTTCCAGCCCAAACGCATGATCTGATCGTAACGATAGCGAGGGAACGATGCACGCGCCCAGATAAACATGGAAACAACAACAAACGTTTTAATACCAAGCCAAATCCAGCCTGGGATGAAATCCAAGAAACCGACAGGTGCAGACCAGCCACCGAGGAACATCAAGGATGCCATTGCGGAAATCAGGATCATGTTGGCGTATTCAGCCAAGAAGAACATCGCGAAAGACATGCCAGAATATTCAACCATGTGACCAGCAACAATCTCTGACTCACCTTCAACGACGTCAAACGGATGGCGATTCGTTTCAGCAATACCAGAAATCACGTAGACCACAAAAATTGGAAACAGTGGCAACCAATTCCAAGACAAGAAATTTAAACCTATGTGTGCAAAATAACCCTTGGTCTGACCATTGACGATATCTGTCAGATTCAAACTGCCGGACACCATCAACACGATGACCAGTGCAAAACCCATCGCGATTTCGTACGATACCATTTGCGCAGACGCACGCATCGCGCCGAGGAAAGCATACTTAGAATTAGAAGCCCAACCTGCGATAATGATACCGTAGACTTCCATCGAAGTAATCGCCATCACCAGCAGCAACCCAGCATTCACGTTAGCCAACACTGTTTCAGGACCAAAGGGGATCACAGACCATGCTGCCAACGCAGGCATAATCGTCATGATTGGAGCTAATATAAACAGTACTTTGTTTGCTTTTGCCGGAACAATAATCTCTTTTAACAGCAATTTCACAGCATCTGCGATTGGCTGTAACAGTCCCGCAGGACCAACACGGTTAGGGCCCAGACGGATATGCATCCAGCCAATCATCTTACGTTCCCACAATGTGAGGTACGCAACACAACCCATCACTGGCAACGTGATACAGACGATTTTGACCAAGGTCCATACCAGTGGCCAGAAATAACCAAAGAAACCCTGCCCTAAGTTTTCAATAGTGAGCAGCAAATTCATTACGCACGCTCCACGTTAATAGTTCCGAACATGCCGTCAAGGTTGCTAGTTCTTTCATGACCGGCAGCGACTTTTACCACATTTTCTGGAAGAGACTGATCAATACCAACGCTTAACAATATCGAGCCAACTTTCGTGAACTTGACCATGTCACCGCTACTAACGCCTAATTTCTGCGCAAGTGATGCACTAATCCATGCCAGCGTTGCTTGCGCATCCGCAGTTTTTTGCAGAGATTCTGCGCGACGAACAATACCGTCTGTGCTGTAAATCGAGACATTTGTCACACGCTCTAAGCCGACTGATGCAGCGCTCACCGCAGGAGCAACATCAGCAACATTATTCAATACCGTTGCAATATCAGCTTGTGCTAACACGTCATCACGAATGGCTTCTGCCGTCTCGAAATCAAAGTTTTCAAGTCCCAACAAGTTACCCAGAACACGCAATACTTTCCATGCAGGACGGGTATCTCCTAATGGCTTTACAACGCCGTGGAAGCTTTGCGGACGGCCTTCGCAACTAACGAAGGTACCTGAAGTCTCAGTAAATGGAGACACTGGCAATAACACGTCAGCATATTCAGCACCGTGCTTGAACGGTGACATCACTACAACCATTTCTGCCTGCGCTAATGCTGCTTTTGCTTGCACAGGATGAGCAGAATCCAATGTCGGTTCTGCATGCAATACGATGTAGGCTTTTTTCGCTTCAGCAAAAACTGGTTTTGCAGACATGGTTGGAACCGCGTTAGCGATATAGCCGCCAACGGTGTTTGCAGCCTCAGTCAGGTACCCGAAAGTTGCTTCGGTATTTTTTGCGATCCACTGCACCAACGCATGCAATTTTGCCGCTTCGGGATGATGGGAGGCAGTGTTACCAAGGAACACACCAGCATTACCAGCGATCAGGCTGTCAGCAATTTTCGACGCAACTTCCGTCGCTGCCACAGATTCCAGACCAACTGGAACGGAAACTTGCTTCTTACCCGCAACAGCAACCGCCACTTCAGCCAAGAAAGAAACCCATGCAGAAGGAGCAAGAATCGCTTTGTTTGCCAACTTGATCAGTTGCTCATCATCACTCGCGTTGAGGACGCTTAACTTCGTACCCAACTTCACAGACTGACGCAAACGTGCAGCCAGAACAGGATGATCTTTACGGAAGAAAGAGCCAACAATAAAGACGTTTTTCAACTTGCCGAATTCGCTGATGGAAGTACCAAGCCATGGCTTGATTTGACCATTCAGGCTGAAATCAGACTGACGCAAACGGAAATCGACGTTATCGGAACCCAAGCCACGAACAACGCGTTGCAGCAACGACAATTCTTCAAGTGTTGAGTGTGGTGCTGCGACGGCAGCAATTGCATCAGCGCCATGTTCGTGGCGTACGTTACGCAAGCCATGAGCGACATATTCAAGCGCTGTCTGCCAGTCAGTTTCCTGCCATTGACCGCCCTGCTTGATCATTGGCTTTGTCAAACGCTCAGCACTGTTTAATGCCTCGTAGGAGAAACGGTCTTTATCAGAAATCCAGCATTCATTGATGTCTTCGTTTTCCATCGGTACAACACGCATGACCTTGCCACTCTTTACCTGAACGATCAGGTTAGAACCCAGGGCGTCATGTGCGCTGACAGATTTACGACGGGATAATTCCCATGTCCGTGCAGAATAGCGGAAAGGTTTAGACGTTAGTGCGCCAACTGGGCAAAGATCGATCATGTTACCGGACAATTCAGAATCAACTGTCTGTCCAACAAACGATGTAATTTCAGAGTGTTCGCCACGGTTGAGCATGCCGAGCTCCATCACGCCAGCGATTTCCTGACCAAAACGGACACAGCGCGTGCAATGAATGCATCGGCTCATTTCTTCCATGGAGACCAAAGGTCCTACATCTTTGTGGAAAACGACGCGCTTTTCTTCTTCGTAACGCGATGTCGTACCACCATAACCAACGGCTAAATCTTGCAACTGGCATTCACCGCCTTGATCACAGATTGGGCAATCCAAAGGATGGTTAATCAGAAGGAATTCCATCACCGCTTTTTGTGCCTTCACCGCTTTGTCGCTCGATGAACGCACAATCATACCGGGCGTAACTGGCGTCGCACATGCTGGCAATGGTTTAGGTGCTTTTTCAACCTCAACCAAGCACATACGGCAGTTCGCCGCAATAGATAACTTTTTGTGGTAGCAAAAATGGGGGATGTACGTGCCAAGTTTATTGGCCGCGTCCATTACCATACTGCCCTCTAGGACTTCGACTTTTTTGCCGTCTATTTCGATTTCAACCATGGTTTACTCTAAGTGTGCTAACCGAATCTGGCTTACAGGTAAGTAGGAACCAAGCAATGCTTATGCTCGATGTGATATTCAAATTCTTCGCGGAAATTCTTGATAAATGCGCGAACTGGCATTGCAGCCGCATCACCCAACGCGCAAATTGTTTTGCCTTGGATATTGTCTGCAATGGAGTTGAGCATATCGAGATCTTCAGGACGCCCCTGACCGTGTTCAATACGATGAACCATACGATACAACCAGCCAGTACCTTCACGGCATGGAGTACATTGACCGCAAGATTCTTCAAAATAGAAGTACGACAAACGCAATAAAGATTTGACCATACAGCGGGTTTCATCCATCACAATCACAGCACCAGAACCGAGCATGGAGCCTGCTTTAGCGATAGAGTCGTAGTCCATATCAGTAGCCATCATGACGTCACCAGTCAATACTGGCATCGATGACCCACCTGGAATAACTGCTTTGATCTTTTTGCCATCGCGCATACCGCCAGCTAACTCTAAGAGCGTAGCGAATGGTGTGCCCAATGGAACTTCATAATTGCCTGGTTTAGCAACGTCACCAGACATAGAGAAAATCTTCGTACCACCGTTGTTTGGTTTCCCAAGCGCAGCATACTTTTCTCCGCCCATTGCCAAGACAAATGGAACAGCGGCAAAAGTCTCAGTGTTATTGATTGTTGTCGGTTTACCGTACAAACCAAAACTTGCGGGAAATGGTGGTTTGAAGCGCGGCTGACCTTTTTTACCTTCTAAGGATTCCAGCAATGCCGTTTCTTCGCCACAGATGTAAGCACCATACCCGTGAAAAGCATGCAACTGAAATGAAAAGTCAGAACCAGCAATCTTGTCACCTAACATACCAGCAGCACGCGCTTCTTCAATCGCTTCTTCAAAGCGATCGTAGTCAGCAAAAATTTCACCGTGAATATAGTTATAACCAACTGTAATGCCCATTGCGTAAGCACCAATAGCCATGCCCTCAATCAATGCATGAGGATTGTAGCGGATGATATCGCGATCTTTGAATGTACCTGGCTCACCTTCGTCAGTGTTGCACACTAAATACTTCTGACCCGGGAACTGACGTGGCATAAAACTCCATTTCAGACCGGTAGGAAAGCCAGCACCGCCGCGACCACGCAGCGAAGATGCCTTTAGCTCAGCAATAACTTGCTCTGGAGGAATTTTTTCAGACAGAATGCGCTTTAAAGATTCGTAACCACCACGGGCAACGTAATCTTGCAAATGCCAGTTTTTTCCGTCCAGGCCAGCCAAAATCAAAGGCTTAATATGGCGATTATGCAGACTCGTCATTATTTTCCTGCCTCTTTCAGTTCGTTCACCAGTGTGTCGATTTTATCGTTCGACATCAGGCTGCACATTCGTTTGTTGTTGACCAGCATGACAGGCGCATCACCGCACGCACCCATACATTCGCCTTCGATCAGCGTGAAATGTCCGTCTGCTGTCGTTTCTTTGTAATCAATACCCAGCTTTTGCTTCAGATGATGCGCAGCGCGCTCACCACCGGATAAGGCGCAAGGTAAATTTGTACAAACAGAAATCTTGAACTTGCCTACAGGTTTCGTGTTGTACATGTTGTAGAAGGTTGCAACCTCCTGAACCGCGACAGCAGGCATACCGATGTAATCTGCCAGAGTCTGCATGACTTCTGAAGAGATCCAACCGGTTTCGTCCTGAGCAATAGCCAACGCTGCCATAACGGCAGATTGCCGCTGGTCAGCCGGGAACTTTGCAAGTTCGCGATCAATTTTTTTAAATGCCTGCTCTGATAACACCATAGCCAATGCCTCGAATCAACGCTAAAAAGCGTCTTTTATCTATCAATCTCACCAAACACAATATCCTGAGTACCGATGATGGTTACAGCATCAGCAATCATGTGACCCTTAGCCATTTCATCCAGACCTTGCAAATGCGCATAACCTGGCGCACGGATCTTCAGACGATATGGCTTATTCGCGCCATCAGACATCAAATAAATACCAAATTCACCCTTCGGATGTTCAACGGCAGAATATGCTTCGCCAGCTGGAACATGGAAACCTTCCGTGAACAATTTGAAGTGATGGATCAGCTCTTCCATATTCGACTTCATGTTCACGCGGTGTGGAGGTGCCACTTTGTGATTATCAGAAATCACAGGACCCTGATTATTTCTCAGCCACTCAACGCATTGTTTGATAATGCGGTTGGACTGACGCATTTCTTCAACACGAACGAGATAGCGATCGTAGCAATCGCCATTAACACCAACCGGAATGTCAAAATCGAGCAAGTCGTAGATTTCGTATGGTTGTTTTTTACGCAGATCCCACTCGATACCAGAACCACGCAACATAGGACCAGTAAATCCTTTTGCCAATGCACGCTCAGGACTCACAACACCTACACCAACCAGCCGTTGCTTCCAAATACGATTATCTGTCAACAGCGTTTCGTACTCGTCAACATAACCTGGAAAGCGATTAGTAAAATCTTCAATAAAATCGAGCAGAGAACCTTGGCGATTTTCATTCATTTCACGCATAACCTTCGCATTTTTCAACGCGGAAGTCGTGAACTGAGGCATCTTCTCTGGCAGATCGCGATAAACGCCACCTGGGCGGTAGTACGCTGCATGCAAACGCGCACCAGACACTGCCTCGTAGCAATCCATCAGATCTTCACGTTCACGGAATGCATACAGGAACACCGCCATCGCACCAACGTCGAGAGCATGCGCACCGATCCACATCAAGTGATTCAGAACACGGGTAATTTCATCGAACATCACGCGAATGTACTGAGCACGCATTGGAACTTCGAGTCCCAGCATTTTCTCAATCGCCATGACGTACGCGTGCTCATTAGACATCATCGACACGTAATCGAGACGATCCATATAAGGTACTGATTGCAGGAATGTTTTTTGTTCAGCCAGCTTTTCTGTCGCACGATGCAACAAACCAATATGCGGATCCGCACGCTGAATAACCTCACCATCCAACTCAAGAACCAGACGCAAAACACCATGCGCAGCCGGATGTTGAGGACCAAAGTTGAGGGTGTAATTCTTAATTTCGGCCATTATTTGATCCCGTAATTTTCTTCACGAATAATACGTGGTGTATTTTCACGCGGCTCTATCGTCACTGGCTGATAGACCACACGTTTTTGTTCTGCATCGTAACGCATTTCAACGTAACCCGAGACCGGGAAATCTTTACGGAATGGATGACCGATAAAGCCGTAGTCAGTCAGAATACGACGCAAATCATTGTGTCCATCAAACAGAATACCGAACAAATCAAAAGCTTCACGTTCGTACCAGTTTGCACCATTCCACACATCAACCAAAGATGGCACAACTGGCATCTCATCATCTGCAGCGAATACTCGCACACGCAGACGTACATTATTTTTTATCGACAGCAAGTGAGAAACGACCGCAAAGCGCGCACCGTCCCATGCACCGTCTCCGTAGGTTGAATAATCAACACCACACAGATCAATCAACTCTTCAAAATGCATATCTGGATGATCGCGTAAGTCGCGCATCACATGCAGGTACTCAACAGGAGAGACGACAATTGTCAGCTCTCCGAGTGCATTTTTCAAATCGACAAGGCGATCGCCCAACACGACTTTGATTGCTGCCTCAAGATTTTCTAATTTAGTTGTCATAGTTAACGGCTGCCTTAGCATTCGCGCGATTAGCGAGCGATGGTATTAGTACGTTTGATCTTGTTCTGAAGCTGAATAACGCCATAAATCAACGCCTCTGCAGTCGGAGGACATCCAGGCACATAAATATCAACCGGAACAATGCGATCACAACCACGAACAACAGAATATGAATAGTGATAATAACCACCACCATTAGCACATGAACCCATGGAAATAACCCAACGTGGCTCTGCCATCTGGTCGTAAACTTTACGTAACGCTGGCGCCATTTTATTGCAGAGCGTACCAGCCACGATCATCACATCAGACTGACGCGGAGATGGACGGAAAACCACACCGAAACGATCCAAATCGTAACGGGATGCGCCAGCGTGCATCATTTCGACAGCACAGCAAGCCAAACCAAACGTCATTGGCCACATCGAACCAGTACGAGTCCAGTTAATCAGCTTATCAGCCGTCGTTGTGACGAAACCTTCGTTTAATACACCTTCAATAGCCATAATCCATCACTCCCAATCCAGAGCGCCTTTTTTCCAGATGTACCAAAAACCGACACCGAATTCCAACACAAAACCAACCATGATCAAAAAGCCAGACCAACCTAGTTCACGCAAGGACACAGCCCAAGGGAAGAAGAAAGCAGTTTCAAGATCAAAGAGGATAAAAAGAATTGCGATAAGGTAGTAGCGCACATCAAATTTCATGCGAGCATCTTCGAATGCTTCAAAACCACACTCATACGCAGATGTTTTTTGAGAATCTGGCTTGTAAGGAGCAAGAATGCGCCCTAACAGTTGCGGCACCACTCCAACACCAATGCCGACCAGAATAAAGAGAAGAACTGGGAAATAATTTTCGAGGCTCACGTTAGGCTACCTGTAATTGAACGCCACATTGAAGCAAACCACACTTTGAAACCATCATCAAATAATGATTGCTTCCTCGACAAAATCAGAAAAGAAAAACTGACTTATTGCTTTGGTGCCGACGACGAGACTCGAACTCGTACAGCTTTCGCCACTACCCCCTCAAGATAGCGTGTCTACCAATTTCACCACGTCGGCATAAGCCCAGCATTCTACTCTGATTGACCTCATTGTTCAACGCACAATTGCGGAAATTCAAGGTTTTTTTGCTGGAAATACGTAATTTATTTAGGAATCTGATTTGTCGCAGGAGCAGAAGCCGCAGATGCGGTCGCAGCGGCAGCATTTGTAACCGGCGCAGCTTTCACAACTGACACATTATCCATCACACCTGCTGCAGGCTTGCGATTGCCCGCATTCACACCTAACAACAAAGTTGCTGCAAAAAATAAAGCCGCCGCAACGCCTGTTGAACGCGATAAAAAATTGGAGGAACCTGTCGCCCCAAATAAACTACCAGAAGCACCTGAACCGAATGACGCGCCCATATCTGCGCCCTTACCATGCTGCAGAAGCACCAGACCGATAATTGCCAACGCGGACAGGACCTGAACAACAACGACCAAAGTAAAAAAAGTTTGCATTCAAAACACCCAAAAAAGATTAATCCACTTAACTACATTAATTCATTAACACGCAGAAATGATCGCCAAAAAATCTACCGGACTCAATGCAGCACCACCGATCAAGCCACCATCAATATCTTCCATTGCCAGAAGCTCTTTGGCGTTTTCTGGCTTCATACTTCCACCATACAAAATCCGCACCACATTTGCTGCCGCAACGCTTTTTATAGCAAGCTGACTACGCAAGAATGCGTGCACATCTTGCGCCATTTGCGGCGTCGCAGTTTTACCGGTACCGATTGCCCAAACAGGCTCATACGCAACAACAACTCTAGCCAACTGCCCATCGGTCAGAACATCAATCACTGCTTGCAATTGCGCTGCGACGACTTCATTGGTCGCACCGCTTTCGCGCTGCTCCAATGTTTCACCAACACAAACCACTGGCATAATATTTTCAGACAACGCAAGCACCGCTTTTTGCGCAACCAGTTCATTGCTTTCGGCGTGGTAAGCGCGACGCTCAGAATGGCCCACAATCACATACTTGCAACGACAATCGGCCAGCATTGCGGCAGACACCTCACCTGTAAATGCGCCCTTTGCATGGTCAGAAACATCCTGAGCACCCCAAGCAACCGAGCTCTTTTCAAGTACATCCGCGCATTGCGCCAAATACGGCGCAGGCGCGCACACCAAGGTTTCAACCGCATCACCTACTGGCAAGCCAGCAATAATTCCGGTTAGCAGAGTTTGATTAGCAGAAAAACTGCCGTTCATTTTCCAATTGCCAGCTATCAGAGTACGTCGCATAGTAAGTCTTCATATAAATAACCGCCTATTGTATCTTGACGGGATATGCACGGTCAAACCAACAAGATGCCTAATCGCAGGTATTACCACAATACCACCGTTACACTAGAATATGAGAACGGGCGCACAAAAAATATTACTGCAGTTGCAATACTATTTTTCCAATATGCTCCCCCTGCTCCATCATCGCATGCGCAGACCCAGCTTGCTCAAGTGGAAAGACCTTGTAAATCACAGGGCGCACACGCCTAGATTCCAGCAACGGCCACACCTTTTGCGACAATTGCTGCGCAACAGCTGCCTTAAAGGCAATATTTCTTGGACGGAGAGTCGACCCAGTAATCGTCAAACGGCGACGCAAGACTTGCGCCAAATCCAGATCGGTCTTAGCACCACCCAACAAAGCAATAATCGCAATCCTGCCATCATCCGCAAGGCAATCCACCTCTTGCGGAATATAACTTCCGGCAACCATATCCAAGATAACATCAACCCCTTTGCCACCAGTTAGGTCCTTGATAACGGCAGAGAATTGTTCAGTTTTATAATTAATGCCGCGCTCTGCACCAAGTTGCTCAGTCGCACGGCACTTTTCCTCGGTTCCTGCGGTGGCGAAAACGCGATGCCCTAACGCGCTGGCAATCTGAATCGCCGTCACACCAATACCTGAGGTTCCACCCTGCACCAATAGCGATTCCCCATCACTCAACCTTGCCCTGTCAAAGACGTTGCTCCAGACCGTAAAAAAGGTTTCAGGCAACGAGGCAGCTTCAAGCATCGACAAGCCTTCTGGCAAAGGCAAACACTGCCCCGCAGGCGCTACACAATACTCCGCGTAGCCACCACCCTGGACTAGAGCACACACCCTATCACCGACCTGGAAGTTAGTTCCAGTCAAATCGCCGGAGACAATCTCACCCGCCACCTCCAATCCTGGCAGGTCAGATGCACCCGGTGGCACAGGATAAAAACCCATACGTTGAAGAACATCCGGACGATTAATTCCTGCTGCATGTACACGAATCAATACTTCGCCTTTACCAGCCTCAGGGATTGGGCGATCCGTCAATTGCAACACCTCCGGACCACCATATTTACTTATCTCAATCGCTCGCATAATTACTCCGTTAAGAAATTAAAAGATTATTGTATGCCAATAAAAAAACGTCCGTGTTTTTGCACGGACGTTTTTCAATAAATCAGTAGTTACTCAGAAAATTATTCAGCGAACCGAATAATTTTTCTACTCAAATTACTGTTGCTGTTGCTGTTGCTGTTGCTGTTGCTGCTGCTGTGGCGCCGCCTCACCTTCAGCGACTGCCGCTTTCATAGACAATTTGAAGCGACCACGATCATCAGTTTCCAGCACTTTAACACGTACTTGCTGACCTTCTTTTAAGTAATCAGCAACAGCATTCACGCGCTCGTTAGCGATCTGGCTAATATGCAGCAAACCATCCTTACCTGGCATGATCTGGACGATCGCACCGAAGTCCAACAACTTCAGAACAGTGCCTTCGTAGACTTTGCCAACTTCAACTTCTGCTGTCAATTCTTCGATACGGCGTTTTGCTTCCTGACCTGCTGCTGCGTCCACAGAAGCAATAGTAACAACGCCTTCATCACTGATATCGATCTGCGTACCTGTCTCTTCAGTCAGGGCGCGAATCACTGCACCACCCTTACCGATGACATCACGGATTTTTTCTGGATTGATCTTGACTGTGATCAGGCGCGGGGCAAAGTCAGACAACTCAGTTTTACCAACTGGCACTGCTTCTTGCATTTTACCCAGAATATGTACGCGACCTTCTTTAGCCTGAGCCAAAGCAACTTGCATAATTTCTTTAGTAATACCTTGGATCTTGATATCCATCTGCAATGCAGTAATACCTTCTGCAGTACCGGCAACTTTAAAGTCCATATCACCAAGGTGATCTTCATCACCCAGAATATCTGTCAACACAGCAAATTTATTGCCATCTTTGATCAAGCCCATCGCGATACCTGCAACATGTGCTTTCATTGGCACACCAGCATCCATCAATGCAAGGCAGCCGCCGCAAACTGATGCCATCGAAGAAGAACCATTCGATTCAGTAATTTCGGATACCAGACGGACAGAGTAGCTAAAATCTTCTGGATCTGGCAATGCTGCTTGCAATGCACGTTTCGCCAAACGACCATGACCGATTTCACGACGTTTTGGCGTACCAACACGACCAGTTTCACCAGTTGCAAATGGAGGCATGTTGTAATGCAGCATAAAGCGATCAGAGTACTCACCCATCAGCGCATCAATTTTTTGCTCATCACGTGCAGTACCCAATGTCGCAATCACCAACGCTTGTGTTTCGCCGCGCGTGAACAATGCTGTTCCGTGCGTACGTGGCAAAACGCCAGTACGGATAGTAATTGGACGCACAGTGCGTGTATCACGGCCATCGATACGCGGCTCGCCTTCTAGGATCTGTGAACGAACAATTTTCGCTTCCAGATCGAACAGGATGTTACCAACTTCAGAAGAATCAGGTGCAGCAACGCCAGTTGCCGCTGCTTGCGCTGCCAATGCCGCTGAAACGCTAGCAGTAGCTGCTTTCAATTGTTCTGTACGGGCTTGCTTTTCTTTTGTTTGATAAGCAGCGCGCAGCAATGGCTCTGCAACAGCAGATACTGCAGCGATCAAAGGCTCATTCTTAGGTGCTGGTGCCCACTCAACTTCAGGCTTACCACCGTCACGTACCAATTCATGAATAGCGTCGATGACGGCTTTCATTTGTTCGTGACCATAAACCACCGCACCCAACATCACTTCTTCGGACAATTGTTGCGCTTCAGACTCAACCATCAACACAGCTGTTTCCGTACCAGCAACAACCAGATCCAGTTTCGAGGATTTCAATTGGGTTGCAGTTGGATTAAGAACGTATTGACCATCGATGTAGCCAACGCGTGCCGCGCCAACAGGACCGCTAAATGGGATGCCAGCAACAGAGATAGCTGCAGAAGCACCGATCATTGCGGCGATATCCGGATCGATTTCCGGATTAACAGACAAAACGTGAACGATCACTTGCACTTCGTTCAGATAACCTTCTGGGAACAATGGTCGAATTGGACGATCGATCAAACGGGATGTAAGTGTTTCTTTTTCAGAAGGGCGGCCTTCACGCTTAAAGAATCCGCCAGGAATACGGCCTGCAGCGTAAGTTTTTTCCATGTAATCCACGGTCAATGGAAAGAAATCCTGACCTGGTTTAGCATCTTTTTTAGCAACAACAGTTGCCAATACCACAGTATCTTCGATAGATACGACAACGGCACCAGAAGCCTGGCGAGCAATTTCACCTGTTTCCAGAGTGACTTGATGTTGACCGTATTGGAAGGTTTTAGTTACTTTATTAAACACAATGTGTCCTTTCTATTATGCCGACAGATTTTCAGGGGCTGTCGTTCACCTCACCGCGAGCAATCTGCAAAGATTGCTTTTTGTTCAGTCCTCAATATACACATTGAAAATCGAACCAAAACTTTAAAATATCGACAATTTTTATCTTCAAAAAGCCCGCTAACTAAGCGCGCTAAAAAGCAAAAAGCCTGCGACAGTCAACTGACGCAGGCTTTTTACTATAAATTGTTTGCCAGATACAGCAAGAATTACTTACGCAAGCCGAGTTTTTCGATCAGAGCGCGATAGCGATTCAAGTCTTTACCTTTCAGGTAAGACAACAGGCTCTTACGACGGTTAACCATCATAATCAAACCACGACGGGAATGGTGATCTTTACCGTGCGCTTTGAAGTGACCGTTCAGGTCATTGATGCGCGCTGTCAACAACGCAACTTGCACTTCTGGAGATCCGGTGTCGTTTAGACCACGCGCGTTATCCGCTACGATAGCGGCTTTTGCATTTTTTTCGATAGACATAATTTTCCTTTACATGCGATAACAAGAGTCGTAGTTACGATGAAACCCACTACTAAACCGTCGTTATCGTGAAATAAAACCCCGCCGAAATGACGGGACCCGCAACTATAACATGAAAATCCAGAAACAATCAAACCTGTGGATTGAGCTTTTCAGATTTAGACTCTAATTTATTCAGCGCGGATATGTACGCTTTCGCAGAAGCAACAACGATATCAGGATCGGCACCGACACCATTCACAATACGCCCAGCTTTAGACAGCCGCATCGTAACCTCGCCCTGAGATTGCGTTCCTGTTGTTATTGCGTTCACTGAGAACAATAACAATTCAGCACCACTTGCCACCTTTGACTCAATTGCGTTCACGATTGCATCAACCGGTCCGTTACCTGTCCCCTCGCAACTGACTTCTTTACCTTGATTGGAGAATACAACTTTAGCCGTTGGCAATTCACCGGTCTCAGAATGCTGCGACAGCGAAACAAAATGAAATGCTTCCTTGTCGTTCGCCTGCTCTTCGTCAGAAACCAACGCGAGAATATCTTCATCGAAAATATCAGATTTGCGGTCCGCCAATTCTTTAAAACGCGCGAACGCAGCGTTGACGTCAGCTTCAGATTCCAGCGTGATGCCCAACTCATCAAGGCGCTGCTTAAAGGCGTTACGCCCTGACAGTTTACCCAATACGATTTTATTTGCGCTCCAGCCCACATCTTCAGCACGCATGATTTCGTAGGTGTCGCGCGCCTTCAAAATGCCGTCCTGGTGGATGCCTGATGCATGCGCAAACGCATTTGCACCAACCACAGCTTTATTTGGCTGCACCGCAAAACCGGTAATCTGAGAAACGAGTTTGGAAGCCGGGACAATTTGTGTCGTATCGATGCCCAACTCGAGGTTAAAGTAGTCTTTGCGCGTGCGAACTGCCATCACGATTTCTTCCAACGCTGTATTGCCTGCGCGTTCACCGAGACCATTGATCGTACACTCCACCTGACGCGCACCACCAATCATCACACCCGCCAATGAGTTGGCAACCGCCATCCCTAGATCGTTATGGCAATGTACTGACCAAACAGCCTTGTCTGAGTTCGGGATGCGCTCACGTAAATTTTTCAGCATCGTGCCGTACAACTCTGGCACCCCGTAGCCGACGGTGTCTGCAAAGTTAATCGTTGTCGCGCCCTCCTTGATTACAGCCTCAATGACACGGCACAAGAAATCCATTTCGGAGCGACTGCCATCTTCAGGACTGAATTCCACATCATCCGTAAAATTACGAGCATATCTGACTGCCTGAATCGCCTGTTCAAGCACCTGATCTGGTGACATGCGCAGTTTTTTTTCCATATGCAATGGTGACGTCGCAATGAAAGTATGAATGCGCTTGCGCTGCGCAGCCTGCAACGCCTCAGCAGCACGAGAGATATCACGATCATTCGCACGCGACAGAGAACAAATAATCGAATCTTTGATCGTTGCCGAAATCGCCTTGATCGACTCAAAATCACCTGGCGAAGCTGCGGCAAACCCTGCCTCGATCACATCGACTTTCAATCTCTCTAGCTGCTTGGCGATACGAATTTTTTCATCCTTGGTCATGGATGCGCCTGGTGACTGTTCGCCGTCGCGCAAGGTAGTGTCAAATATGATGAGTTTGTCTGCCATGGTGTTCTCCTGAAGGTAGTACGAATTTGAAAATGTCAAAATGCCAAAACGTTGTTTATTTCTGAATATTCTCCAGCTCACCCTTGCAAGACACACATGGATAAGGATATTACTCGAATTGGGGGTATAGGGGATTTAGCGCGTTACCGCACTAGTAGAATTGCAGATAGCAGTAGCGAACCCGCGTTGGCGTTGGTGTCGATTGCTAGAAGTGATGTAACGTAAATGTTCATGCTGAAGACTATAAGCGCGAACGCTAAAAAGTGCAAGATTTTATAGCAGCAAGTACCCAATTAAATTAGGCCAAAACATAAAAAAGCCACAATGTTTTTTGATCATTGTGGCTTTAGCTTAAAAAAACGAAATTTTATTTTTCATCATGCGGCTCATGACTAGTCTGAATAATACTGATAGGCCGACCATTTCTCCAGCGCCAGAGCAACACTGCATATCCAGACAAACCATACAATACAAACAAGCCAAACAACACCTTAGGAGGGTCACTAACAACGATGACGTACACGAGCAAAATGAGTAGCGGTGCAATGAATGGGAAGCTACGCTTTAAATTTAAATCTTTGAAACTATAAAACGGTACGTTAGTCACCATTGTCAAACCCGCAAACAAGGTAATACCCCATGTGTACCAGTGCAAGTTCACTGGCAAAATTTGCAGATCGTCCATCAGCAAAACAAAACTGGCAATCAATGCTGCCGCAGCTGGACTTGGCAACCCTTGAAAATATCGCTTATCAACCACCGCAATATTGGTATTAAAACGGGCTAAGCGCAAAGCAGCACCGGCACAATAAACGAACGCACCAAGCCAGCCTAATTTACCCATTCCGCGAAGCGCCCACTCGTATGCGACCAGCGCTGGCGCAGCACCAAAGGAAATCATGTCAGACAAACTATCGTACTGGGCACCAAATTCGCTTTGAGTATTGGTCATCCGTGCAACTCGACCATCAAGGCTGTCCAAAACCATTGCTCCAAAGATCGCTACCGCTGCCTTGAGAAAATTTTGATCCATTGCCATCACAATGGCATAAAAACCGCAAAATAGCGCAGCAGTCGTGAAGGCATTTGGCAGCAGATAAACGCCGCGCGCACGCTGTTTCGCCACCCCCGGCACACTATTGCCGTCGACGTCGATTCTTTGCTGGGTTTTGCGTACGCCTTTTGGAAAAAGCTTAAAACTACCTTTGGGTTTACGTGATTTTAAAGATGGCATGCGTTTCTAGTTCGATAATCTGATTCGATAAAAATAGCCCGAACAGGTCGGGCGAAAACTTGCAACTGATTTTCTAAGTATAACCCTCTTTCCCCATATCGAAAACCGAGATCTGGCAAGCACTACCGCTAACGACTTATTTCAGTCTTAGCTTACCTGCAATATGGATAGAAAGCGAGGTGTAACCAGGCTCAAAACTCGGCACTTCTACGGGAGGAGCTGCTACGCTCATTCTTTGCATCAGTGGCGCTGCCATCGCCATCGGGCGGATCATGCTACCTGCGTTATCAAAATCCAGTGACTCGATCACGATATCTTCCGGCTTTTTACCCATAGCATGAGTGATCATCGTCAATTTATCAGTAAAGTCCTTATATCCTGCGGCAATCCGCTCAGACTCGAGCTTAGCAACTGCCCCGTCTGACAAACCAAAATGAACGCCATTGAGCGCCAATACTGATTGTGCGGCCGCTGTCGTAGTAGACAATTGCTTTAAATTCTGGGTTTTCACTTCCAAATACTGTCCAGAGCGCCAACCAACTAATTGGTGCTTAGGAGGTTGTCCGGCAACTTTCATGTCATCACTATAAACGGGGTACGTATAATAACCACGCGTACTCAGTTCCGCCTGTGGATCTTCCTTCTTAATCAGCTCTGTACCGAACCTCATCTTTTGATTTACTCGGGATGCAGCAACAGCTTTATCTTTATCCTGGTCTTCAATGAAGAACGTCACAATAGCCTGGTCGTTATCCGCCTTGATTTCCGCATTGCCGGCGAGGGTAATCACCGTGCCAGAGATACTTTGAGCGAACACTGGCAGAGAAAATAGTAAAGCTGTGGTTAATCCAAGGATTTTTTTCATGATAGTTTTTCTTCTCGGTCGATGTGATCAACAAATCTTTCTGTGATCATCTGTTTATATAGTTATCTTTGTGAGGCTAGATACACGTCAGACCGCAGGCTTAGTGCTAAGTTTCATCTATTGCAAAAAGCTTACTTTTTATAACGGTTGCTTTTAGTCGCTCCATCGACTACCCCACATTAATACCAATTCAATGATCAAAAAAAATCGCCCATCAACGTGGGCGATTTTTGATTTAGTTTGCTAACTAAAGCATGAAGCAAAATTAGTTTTTAGATTGATCAACTAATTTGTTTTTTGCAATCCAAGGCATCATTGCTCGCAACTTAGCACCGACTTCTTCGATTTGATGCTCAGAAGTCAGGCGACGACGAGAAATCAATGTTGGCGCGCCAGCTTTGTTTTCCAAAATAAAGCTCTTAGCATATTCACCAGTCTGAATATCTTTCAAGCATTGGCGCATTGCATCTTTAGTCGCGGAAGTCACAACTTTAGGACCTGTTACGTATTCGCCGTACTCAGCATTGTTGGAGATCGAGTAATTCATGTTAGCGATACCGCCTTCATAAATCAGATCAACGATCAATTTCAGTTCATGCAGACATTCGAAATAGGCCATCTCTGGAGCGTAGCCAGCCTCAACCAGTGTTTCAAAACCAGCTTTGATCAGCTCAACAGCACCGCCGCACAGAACAGCTTGTTCACCGAACAAATCTGTTTCAGTTTCTTCGCGGAAGTTTGTTTCAATAATACCAGCACGACCGCCGCCATTTGCCATCGCATAAGACAACGCGATGTCACGAGCAGAACCAGATTTATCCTGATAAACAGCGATCAGGTGAGGAACGCCACCACCTTGAGAATAAGTACCACGTACTGTGTGACCTGGCGCTTTTGGCGCGACCATGATCACGTCCAGATCTGCACGCGGAACAACTTGACCATAATGTACGTTAAAGCCGTGAGCAAATGCCAAGACTGCGCCTTGTTTTGCGTATGGAGCGACGTTTTCAGCGTAAACCTGAGCGATGTTTTCATCTGGCAGCAAAATCATGATGACGTCAGCTGCTTTTACTGCTTCATTCACTTCAGCGACTTTCAAGCCAGCACCTTCAGCTTTGCTCCATGAAGCGCCGCCTTTACGCAATGCGACCGTCACATTGCAACCAGAATCGTTCAAGTTTTGCGCATGTGCGTGACCTTGGGAGCCATAACCGATGATGGCAACGTTTTTACCCTTAATTAAGGAGAGATCACAATCTTTATCGTAGAAAACTTTCATTTTGTATCCTGTTTAATTTATTAATTTATAAATTTAAAAATTTAAATATTTTTGCTTTTTGCCGTTTGCCGACGAATTACTGCTAGATCCTACTAGACCTTCAGAATACGCTCACCGCGTCCAATGCCAGAACCACCTGTACGCACAGTTTCTAAAATAGAGGTACGGTCGATGGAATCAATAAAGGCATCCAGCTTTCCTTTATTTCCGGTGAGTTCGATGGTGTAGGTTTTCTCAGTGACGTCAATAATGCGTCCACGGAAAATATCTGCAGTACGCTTCATCTCTTCACGCTCTTTGCCAACTGCGCGCACTTTAATCAGCATGAGTTCGCGTTCAATGTGAGCGCCTTCAGTCAGATCAACTACCTTAACAACTTCAATGAGCCGATTCAGATGCTTAGTGATTTGCTCGATAACATCATCCGACCCGCTCGTGACGATGGTCATACGAGAAAGCGTCGCGTCTTCTGTCGGCGCCACCGTCAGAGTTTCGATGTTATAGCCACGCGCAGAAAACAAACCAACAACGCGGGATAAGGCACCAGCTTCATTCTCAAGGAGTATGGAAATAATATGTCTCATCACAGATCCTCCGAACCAAGCAGCATTTCAGTCAGACCTTTGCCCGCCTTCACCATTGGCCAGACGTTTTCAGTCTGATCAGTAATGAAATTCATAAATACAAGTCGGTCTTTCATTGCAAATGCTTCACGTACCGCACCATCAACGTCAGCAGGATTCTCAATCTTCATACCGACGTGACCATAGGCCTCAACCAGCTTGGTAAAGTCCGGCAGTGAATCCATGTACGATTCGGAATACCGAGAACCGTAATCAATTTGCTGCCACTGCCTTACCATGCCAAGGAAGCGGTTGTTGAGCAAAATAATCTTTGGTGTGAGGTGATACTGCTTACACGTTGCCAATTCCTGGATACACATCTGGATAGACGCTTCACCGGTAATGCAGGCAACCGTCGCATCTGGATTAGCCATCTGAACACCCATAGCATAAGGCAAGCCCACGCCCATGGTCCCCAAACCACCAGAATTAATCCAGCGACGAGGCTTATCAAAATTATAATATTGGGCCGCCCACATTTGATGCTGACCAACGTCAGACGTAATGAAGGCATCACCCTTTGTTACTTCCCAGACTTTTTGCACAACTGACTGTGGCTTAATCACTTCGCTTGAAGTTGGATACTTGAGGCAGTCGCGACTGCGCCATTCTTCAATTTGCTTCCACCAAGCGGCAAGTGCTTTGGGATCTGGGCGTGTTTCAACAGCGCTCAACTGTGACAACATTTCAACCAGTACGTCTTTGACGTTACCGACGATAGGGATGTCAACTTTGACCCGTTTAGAAATAGATGATGGATCAATATCGATATGAATAATTTTACGTGGATTCGAAGCAAAATGTTTAGGATTGCCGATCACTCGATCATCAAAACGCGCACCAATCGCGATCAATACATCGCAATGCTGCATCGCCATGTTGGCCTCATACGTACCATGCATACCAGGCATACCGACGAATTTCTTATCACTAGCGCGATAAGCTCCTAAGCCCATTAACGTGTTCGTACATGGGAAGCCAAGTTCATCGACCAACTTGTTAAGCTCGGGGGCGGCATGCGCTAGAATGACACCACCGCCTGTGTAAATCATCGGACGCTCTGCCTGCAGCAATAGTTGCACTGCTTTGCGGATCTGGCCTGCATGGCCTTTGTCTACTGGCTTGTAAGAGCGCATTTCCACTTCTTTGGGATAGTGGTATGTCGTCTTGTGCATGCTGATATCTTTGGGAATATCAACCAATACCGGACCAGGGCGACCTGTCGTCGCGATGAAGAACGCTTTTTTGACCGTCTCCGCCAAATCGCGCACGTCTTTTACAAGAAAGTTGTGTTTGACGCAAGGACGAGTAATACCCACGGTGTCACACTCTTGGAAGGCATCCTGACCGATAACGGCACTAGGAACCTGACCAGAGATCACCACCATAGGAATAGAATCCATATACGCCGTCGCCAGACCTGTCACCGCATTGGTCACGCCGGGACCAGAAGTAACGAGAGCAACGCCGACTTTATTGGAAGAACGGGAGTAAGCATCAGCTGCATGAATCGCCGCTTGTTCGTGGCGTACAAGAATGTGCTGAAACTTGTCCTGATTGAAAATTGCATCATAGATATAGAGTACCGCACCGCCCGGATATCCGAACACGTGCTCAACACCCTCTTCGGCAAGACACTTTACCAGTATCTCTGCGCCTGTAAATTCTGAACTCATTATAGTTGTCCTTTCAAGGTCCATAGGAAATTGATCGGATGCTCTTTCCTAGCGAAATCGACATACAAATCCGGTAAGCTGATATTCCTTTTTCGTACGTTCACATTTCCGTTTACATTTCCGTTGGAAATGGTTCCAGGCGATGCTTAGTGCACTCGTTCAATCAGAGGTAAGGCTTTGTAACGACAGACTTCTCACGCTTGTGGCATGGGTTAGAACAAACAGCTTCATTTAAAGCGCACCAGCTGGCGATAACATTGTGGGTTATTCCAAGCAGGTATTTGATGCTCCGAGATTTTGGAGCGGACTCATACGGTAATGCGTTGCAGCATTTTGGTCAAGTGTATTTCTTAATAAAATTAGTTTCCAACGCTTGAAATCTTTTCACGAACACAAAAATCAGGACACAATGTGCTATTTTTGCTAGCATATGCGCAATTTTCAAAACATGTGCACGGTTTACGTTATCAAACGTTTTTAGAACTAAAAGCAGAAATATTCTGATAGATAGTAGCCGTAAAAACAACACATCAACATCATTGCCATAAAAAACATAAATAAATAGCGCTTTTCATTGCGCAAATACTAATTTTTAAAATAGGACCTATCAATTTGTCCTGGCACGGTTTGGGGTGGCGACAGCGAAGATGCCGGAACCACGACATTAACGCCATTAGAAAAGACGTGCGCCAGTCCTAAATGCAGAGTAACTCTATGAATATTGCCAACAATGGCTACTGATAAAGAATTAGCAAACTTCCTCGAAGGTGTCGAGAGGCGCGCTTTTAAACATGCCCTTTACACGGTAAGGAATGAAGAATCGGCTCTGGATATTGTCCAAGAGGCAATGATTAAAATTTCTGAAAAATATGGCGATAAGCCAGCAAATGAGCTGCCCATGTTATTTCAACGTATTTTACAAAATACGATGTTGGATTTTTTCAGACGCGAAAAAGTCCGCAATACATGGGTTAGCCTTTTTTCAAGTATTACCCCAAACAACAATCAGGGTGACGACAATTTTGACCTACTGGAGAGCTATGCGGCAGAAGAAGGTACCGAAGCCGCTGAATCAACTGCTGACAAACTTGAGCGTGAGCAAGTCCTTAATATTATTGATGAAGAAATAAAAAAACTCCCAGCACGTCAACGGGAAGCGTTCCTCATGCGTTATTGGGAAGACATGGATGTCGCAGAAACCGCCGAGGCGATGGGCTGCTCAGAGGGAAGTGTTAAAACTCATTGCTCTAGGGCAACTCACGCACTAGCCACATCATTAAAGGCTAAAGGAATACAGTTATGAACTACTCGAAAGAATTGCAAGACCTCGACTTTGCATACAAAGTCCGGCGCGCACTGAATGAATCAGCCGAAGGCTTGCCTGCACCTACACTAGATCGCTTAGCACAAGCACGTAAAACAGCTATGGCCCGTAAAAAGCCGGATGGTGGGGTCAAAGTTCATGTTTTCAGTGGCATATTGGCTGGCAGCAACGGCTTTTCCTTCCCTGGCCCATCGACGTGGACTGGGCGGCTTGGCTTGATCATCCCGCTACTTGCCTTGGTCGCTGGACTTGCTGGTATTTACCAGCACGAAAAAGAGCAACGGATTACTGAACTGGCCGATATCGATACTGCAGTATTAGTTGATGAATTACCACCAGCTGCTTACGTTGACACCGGATTTACGGCCTATCTGAATAAAGCGGAGGAATAAGCGTGACGCTTTGCAATGTACGTCAATTCCTCATCGTTACGTTTATCACCCTCTGGTTACCGTTCGCCTATGCTAACGGTAACCATCCTGCTCCAGCATCAGCGCCTGCGACTAATCAGGCCAAACCCCTTTGGTCAGAATTAAGTCCGATACAAAAGCAAGCACTGACACCGTTGGCGGCAGAATGGGATCCGATGTCAGAAAATGGCAAAAAAAAATGGATTGAAATAGCAAACCGCTATGCCACCATGAAGCCCGCAGAACAACAACGGCTGCAAGAAAGAATGCGTGACTGGGTTAAATTAACTCCTGAGCAGCGTCGTGCTGCCCGAGAAAATTATGCTCATACAACACAATTAAACCCAGAAAATAAATCTGCGCAATGGCAACAATATCAGCAACTGACTGACGAAGAAAAAAAACGTCTTGCCAATCAACATCAAAACAAGAAAAATCTGACAAATCTGGTTGCTGAATCAATCAAAAATCCGCAAGTAATCGCGCCGATCAAAGTCGGACCTAAGCCAGCAGCAACTAAACCAGCGACAGCTACTACAGTACCAACTGCTCCGGCGACATCGGTAGGGTCTGCGACAAGCTCAAGTGCAGCTGCGCCTGCGGCACCAACACCAGTAGAAGCGCCCGCAGCTGCAAGTGCTAGCTCCGTAACACAATCTGTCGCGAAATAAATCAGTGAATACAGACTTACAAGCACCGTCTCTGCGTCGTCGATTAATTTGCATGGTCTATGAGGCCATGCTTTTGTTTGGCATCGTCTTTGTATTTGGTTTCATTTTTGATGTAACAACACAAAGTAAAAGCGCCTTAATGTTAAGGCATGGTCGTCAAGCTTGGTTGTTCTGTGTGGTTGGCGCCTACTTTATATTCTGCTGGAGCCGTAGCGGTCAGACGCTGGCAATGCAAACCTGGCGCATTCGCGTCACTAACCAAGATGGCAACAAACTGCCCGTGATTAAGGCCATCATGCGTTATGTTCTTGCATGGATGTGGTTTGTTCCTGCCATGGCGTTGAGTTATGAATTTGAGCTCAAAGAGTGGTCAATGATGATTTTGCTAACGCTTGGCATGACAGCGTGGGCACTCACTGCCAGACTAGATAAAAATGGGCAGTTTTTGCACGATAAATTAGCAAAAACCTGCGTGATTCAAGTTCCAGAACAAGTACAAAAAACGTCAGATGCCTGAGTACTTTTTGCTGGGTACGTTTTGATGTTAGCCTGATCAATGTTATTCTAATGAAATAACTAAGGGCTTACACAAAACTCTCACCCAGTCACGGCGATATCAGTCCTCGTCTTACGACATAAAGCCATAGCGTCTCCGGGCCGATTTTGAGTCAGTCCTATCATCTATTGAGATTGAATGACATGCAACACAAAGCTCCTCGCCGCACCCGAGAACGTATCCTTGAACTGTCGCTGCGCCTATTTAATGAATTTGGCGAACCCAATATCACAACAACTGTTATTGCGGAGGAAATGAACATTTCCCCAGGCAATCTTTATTATCATTTCAGAAACAAAGATGATATTGTTAACTCTATCTTCACGCAGTTTGAGTCTGAAATTAATAAAAAATTGGCCTTCCCGCAGGGGCGCAAAGCCAATATCCAAGATATCTGGACGTACCTTCATTTGACATTTGAGCTGGTCTGGCGCTATCGTTTTTTTTACCGTGATTTAAACGATTTGTTATCGCGCAACAGGAAGCTAGAGCTCAATTTCAAACAGATACTGTCACATAAGATTAAGGTGGCTACCGAACTTTGTATCGGTCTGCGTACGGATGGCGAATTTGAAGGAACCGACATGGATATAGACGCCCTGTCAACCAACATGGTCGTTGTCGCCACGTATTGGCTTTCGTATGAGTACGTCCGCAATCCACGCAAATATACTGAATTACAAACCATGTCCGAATCCCTTGCACGAGGCTGTTATCAGGTCATTTCGCTGATCAGCCCGTATTTACGGGGCAACACTAAACACGTATTTGAAAAGCTCTCGCAAGATTATTTGCAGAAAATAAATCAAGCATGAAATCCGTTTGCGTCTACTGTGGCGCCTCGCCAGGTATCACACCTGATTATGCTGTCGCGGCTCGTCAGCTTGCAGGAACCTTAGTTTCGCAGCAATTAAGCTTAGTCTATGGCGGTGGCAATGTTGGCCTCATGGGAATCATCGCAGATGAAGTACTACGCCTAGGCGGAACTGTGACAGGCGTTATTCCACAAGCATTGATGGACAAGGAAGTCGGGCACATTGGACTGACAACCTTACACATCGTAGAAAATATGCACCAACGAAAAGCGCTTATGGCAGAGTTGTCAGATGCCTTTATCGCTATGCCAGGGGGTATCGGCACTCTGGAAGAGCTGTTTGAAGTGATGACTTGGTCGCAGTTAGGGTTTCATGACAAGCCAATCGGCTTACTCAATGTCAATGGCTTTTACGACGGTCTGCTCAAATTTCTGGCGCATACCAAAACACAAGGGTTTCTGCGGTCTAACCATCTCGATATTCTTTTATCTGCAGCAGGCCCCGAACAACTGCTTCAACGATTAAGGGCTTATATTCCTGTTCAGACCCGCAAATGGCTAGGCAACAAGGATCTATAGTTTGCGTGGTTTTCATATTGCTAATCCAACGTTTTTCTTTTTTTCAGCCAACAACTTGTTTCAGTCACCCCTCGAAATAGGGTTCTTGGCGAAATTAAGAGTAAAATGCGACTTCAATCGTTCTTTTACCTGTTTATTTCGCCATTATGAAATTCTCCAAGCAATTCTCTTTGTACCAATCTGAAGCGACCCACTTTATCCAAAGTTTAAAAAGCGCTAATCCCAAATTAGAACAAGGACAACGTGATGGACGTGCCCTCCTTTGGGATAAGGCACCAGTGGATCTCAGCATACAAAAAGACACTTTAGAATCCATTGTTCCACAACAACCGTATGTCTACCAAAACAAGGCATAAGCCTGCTTCATCGCTTTGTCTGTGAGCCTGTGAGTACAAGCACACTCCCCCCTACTGATCTGCCGTTGGTTGGCGGTACTGATACCACGCCCGACGTGGTGGATGGTCTGGCGTTTGCCAAACTATATGGGGAACCCCTATTCAAATTACCGAACGATCTCTACATCCCGCCTGATGCCCTTGAGGTCTTCCTCGAAGCATTTGAAGGCCCATTGGATTTATTGCTGTATCTGATCCGTAAACAGAATTTCAACATTCTTGATATCCCGATGGCGCAAGTCACATTGCAATATCTCAAGTATGTCGATCAGATTCGCAATCACAATCTGGAACTTGCCGCAGAATATCTGCTGATGGCGGCGATGCTGATTGAAATCAAATCCCGCATGCTACTACCCTCGACCAAAACCGCCGAGGGTGAAGAAGCAGAAGATCCACGCGCCGAACTCGTCAGGCGTCTGCTGGAATACGAGCAAATGAAGCTCGCTGCTTATGACTTAAATGCAGTGCCACAACTTGGTCGTGATTTTTTACATGCTCAAGTCTTTGTCGAGCAAAACACGGTCCTTCATTGGCCGCAAGTTGAACTTGCAGATATCCAGGCAGCATGGAAAGATATTTTAAAACGTGCGACTCTGGTCGCACATCATAAAATTAGTCGCGAAGAGCTATCGGTGCGGGAGCATATGTCAGGCATTTTACGCAAGTTGCAGTCTGCAAAATTTGTCGAGTTTTCTGACCTCTTTGATCCTTCGCGCGGCGCTCCTGTACTGGTTGTTAATTTTGTCGCCTTACTTGAACTTGCGAAAGAAACACTGATTGAAATTACGCAGGCTGAAGCATTCGCACCAATTTATGTGCGCCTTGCCTATTCGCCAAGCTGATTATTGACCAGCGGACTGTGTAACCAGTTTATCGAATAACCTCTGAATTCATTGAATCACTTACTATGAAAATCATTTCATCCATTGAAGAATTGCGCGACCATCTGAGTGGCCAATTGCGTACTGCATTTGTACCGACCATGGGCAATTTGCATGAGGGTCACTTGTCGCTCATGCGGCTAGCAAAAAAACACGGTGATCCGATTGTTGCATCTATTTTTGTAAATCGCCTGCAGTTCGGACCCAATGAAGATTTCGATAAATACCCGCGCACATTCCAGGCCGACGTAGAAAAGCTAGAAAAAGAAGGTGTCTATATCTTGTTCGCACCCACCGAAAAAGATTTGTATCCTGAGCCACAAGAATTCCGAGTTCGACCACCAGATGATCTAGGGAATATTCTTGAAGGCGAGTTCCGTCCAGGATTTTTTACCGGAGTGACCACCGTCGTCTTAAAACTCTTTTCTTGCGTGCAGCCTCGCGTCGCCGTGTTCGGTAAAAAAGATTATCAGCAATTGATGATCGTCCGCAACATGAGCAAACAGTTTGCGTTACCAACTGAAATTATCGCTGCCGATACATATCGCGCAGAGGATGGACTGGCACTCTCATCCCGCAATATGTATTTATCGGAAGCAGAGCGCGCTGAAGCACCAACGTTATACGCCGCGCTGAACGATGTGGCCAACGAGGTGCGTAGCGGTCATCTCGACATGTTTGAATTAGAGCGCAAAGCGATGGCAAAGCTGGCCAATCGCCAATGGAAACCAGACTATATATCGATCCGCAAACGTGCCGACTTACAACCACCTTCCGCTGGCGATCTGGCACAGGGTGCGCCGTTAGTTGTACTTGCTGCTGCGAAGTTGGGCAACACGCGCCTGATTGACAATCTGGAAATTTGAATTGAAACTGCGCCAGATCAGTGTCCTACACCCTCTACTGCTTCTGCAACTGCTGCTGATCGCTTGGAGTTCCACAGCGTTAGCAGCAGTGAGCGTGAAGGATGATGCGCAACATACGATTACGCTGACACGACCAGCGCAGCGCATTATCAGCCTCGCACCCCATGCGACTGAATTATTGTTTGCAGCAGGTGCAGCGAACAACATCGTCGCTGTAAGCGACTATAGCAATTTTCCTGAAGCTGCTAAAAATCTGCCGTCCGTGGGCAATGTATTCGCCTTAGATACCGAACGACTCTTGGCGCTCAAACCTGATTTGGTCGTAATCTGGGGTACTGGCAACGCGAAAGTATTGGCCAACAAATTACGCAGCCAGCACATCACTGTGTTTGAAAGCGAACCACGTAATTTTGAAATGGTGGCAAGCTCCATTGAGCGACTATCCCTCTTGGCAGGAACTGAAACTGTTGGCAATACTGCTGCAGTCAATTTCCGGCATCGGCTAGAGGATCTGCGCAAAACCTATCGACAACCAGATAACGCAACGCCAATCACTGTTTTCTATCAGGTATGGAGCAAGCCACTCATGACGTTGAATGATGAGCACATGATATCGGCATCAATACGACTTTGTGGTGGCGTTAACGTGTTTGGTAAATTAAAAGACTTGAGCCCGACAATCACCACAGAAGCGTTATTGGCAAGTAATCCCAACGTCATCGTCACCGGTGGTGATAATAATGATAGCCTCAATGAATGGCGTCAGTTCAAAATGCTTAACGCCATAAAGAAAAATCATTTATATGCGGTCCCTGCAGACTTACTCAATCGTGCGGGACCACGCATTCTTGATGGCACAGAGGCGCTCTGCAAACAACTCGCCCTTGCCAGAGAAAAATAACGAGGTCGAGTGCAGTTATTTGATCAATGCATACAGCACACGTCTCTGTTTACGGCGATAATGCTGCATCTGGCCGAATTTTCGGCCTCCTTTTTTTGGGAATGCAGTAATGCGTAAAGGTATTTTACTTGCGGGCGCCGCCTACACCATCTGGGGTTTGTTTCCACTCTATTTCAAAGCCCTACACTCGGTTCCTTCATTAGAAATTTTGTTAAGCCGTATGTTATGGTCACTTTTATTTTTAGTGATTGTGTTGAGCTTACGTCGGCAATGGGACTGGCTGGCAATAGTGCGGCGACAACCCAAACTCATCGCTAGCTTTGCCGTCAGCGCCTTGCTTTTATCTGCCAACTGGTTTATTTACATTTGGGCGGTCAATGATGGAAGGGTGATCGATGCCAGTCTTGGGTATTTTATGACCCCGTTAGTCAACATTCTGATTGGATCTATTTTACTCAAAGAACGTTTGCGCTTGGGTCAATGGGTAGCAATTTCATTCGCTGCCTTTGGTGTAGCGTGGATGACTTTCCAGACTGGCCATTTACCTTGGATAGGATTGTCACTCGCAGGAACGTTTGGCACCTATGGATTATTGAGAAAAACAGCTGCACTCGGCGCGTTAGAAGGACTCTCACTAGAAACAGCGATTTTCTTTCCATTTGCTTTCGGCTACCTGACCTGGCTAACGATGCACGGACAGAACGCTCTCATTACCAGCGGAACCGATATCAAGGTATTACTGGCTTTAAGCGGCCCAATTACAGCAATTCCCTTGCTCATGTTTGCTGCTGGTGCTCGTCGCATTCCGATGACCACACTTGGATTACTCCAGTATATTGCGCCTTTTGTGCAATTAATGCTGGGTGTCTGGATATTTAATGAAACCCTAGATGCGCATAGACTGATTGGCTTCGTTGCCATCTGGGTCGCCTTAATTGTTTATTCTGGTGAAGGCTTGTGGGTTAATTTCAAGCAAGTAAAGATCTCTCAGTGAGAAGTGCATTGTACGTACTGCATGCATAGCTCAGACGTAACATGGTAAGCAGATGAGTTAAAGAAATACCGTTTATTTTTTATTTGCATGAAAGCAACTAAAATCTCTGAGCATAGACTGACAGGGGTATCTTCTCCATTAAAAACCACAAATTACAAGGGGAGGATGCGGCTCAAAAAGCCCCACCCATCGTTTCATGTTAAAGTACCGACTTCGCTAGGGGTCCTGGAAATTTTTTCTGGGTGAGATAGTCCCTTGAACCTGATCTGGATAATGCCAGCGAAGGGAAGCGCAAAGTCCACGCTGTTTATATTCCTGTCTATGCTTTGTTTGCTCCTTTGCTGCCATCCTGCATGCGCACAACGAGTACAACGAGCACACCATGACACAATTCACTGCACGCCCTTCCATCCTTTCTTATCCCGCACTTCGCCCCACGTTGATGGCTATCGCTATTGCACAACTAATGTGCATGACAGCGGCATACGCTGCTGCCGAACCTGAAGCAGCAGTTAACGCAGACGCACAAGCACAGCCCCTACAAGAGGTGGTTGTATCCGGCAATAAGAGCGCGCAAAAACCCGACCATACCAAAGTCACTGGTTTTATTGACCAAAAACTGATCGATACGCCATTTTCGGTCAATACATGGGGCGTGCAGCAACTGCAGGATCTGCAAATTCGCTTAACAACAGATGTTGTTAAATACGATGCCAGCATCAATGATGCCTATAATGCGGTCGGCTATGCAGAACAGTTTTCTATTCGTGGCTTTGCACTGGATAACGAATATAGCTATCGCAAGGATGGCTTTGCTATTCCTGATGATGGCGTGATTCCTCTTGAGAACAAAGAAACCATTGAAATACTGAAGGGTGTTTCAGGTTTTGAGTCGGGCTTTGCAACGCCCGGTGGCATCATCAATTATGTCACCAAACGTCCAACGGATAGCGATCTGCGAAGTATCACAACCAGCATCTCTGAACGTGGCACCTTATATGGCGCGTTAGATTTAGGCGGTACCTCGTCAGATAAACAATTTGGCTACCGCATCAACGCCGCAGAAGAACGCTTACGCTCTTATATCATTGGCGCGAATGGCAACCGTCAGTTTCTTTCTGGCGCCTTTGACTGGCATTTATCGTCGCAATCCTTGTTGCAATTTGATTTCGATTACCAGCACCGCGCACAAATCTCTGCACCGGGCTTTCAGCTGACCAACGGTACCGATTTGCCACAGGGCATTCGCGCCGATATGATGCTCAACAACCAACCTTGGTCAAAACCGGTTGATACGACTGATAGCGATATTGGACTGCGATACGAGTACAAACTCAATAGCGTTTGGACTGCAAGCATTAGCGTCAATAAGCACGAATTCAAACGAAATGACTATACCGCTTTCCCCTACGGATGTAGCACCGGCAACATCCCTTCTGGCTACTGTGCGAATGGTGACTACGATGTGTACGACTATCAAAGCGTCGGCGAATCAAAATCATCGTGGGGTAGTCAGGCATTATTGAGCGGAAAATTCACCACTGGCTCTTTTCAACACAAGTTCGCTGTTGGCTTGAGTGACTCACAGCGGAAGGACTATTTTGGTGAATATGTCTATGATTTCGCTGGTACAAGTAATATCTTCCATCCGATTGTCGTTGGTCAATCCACCAATTCGACAGGCCCGGTGATGTTGCAGCGGACGGATAAGGAATGGTCAGCATTCGTGCAAGATGCGATCAGTTTAAGTGATGCATGGACACTGCATGCAGGCATTCGCCATCTCAACATTCATCGTACTCAACTGGGCTATCCTGGATATCAGCATAATTACTGGGTACCCAATGTTGCCATCGTCTACAAACCTACACAAAACACCTCATTATACGCATCCTTTGCGCAGGGCTTGGAACATGGCACTGTCGCGCCTGTCGGTACGAACAACGCCACTCAAATGCTTGATCCGGCAAAGTCCAAACAGCTTGAAATCGGTATAAAAACGGATGCGCGCAAAGATCTCAGTCTGAGCGCAGCGTTGTTTCGCATTCAAAAACCGCTTGAGTATATCGACACCAATCAGGATAGTAATTTTAATAATTACATTCAAAATGGGACTGCAAGACATACTGGCCTTGAATTCACAGCACAAGGCAAGGTCACATCTCAACTTACGTTTGGTGCAAGCCTGACGGCGCTGGACGCGATACAAGAGGGTACTGGTGACGCTTCACAAGATGGTAAGCGCGTACTGAACGTGTCTAAGCTCAAATCAACCGTCTACGTCGATTATGCAGTTGCAAGCATCAAGGGGCTGGATCTGAATGCAAGCTGGCAATACTCAGGCAACAAAGCCTATACGCCCGATAATTCAGTGCTTGTACCGAGTTACCAAGTCTACAATGCGGGTGCACGTTACGTCACCCGCTTCGGCAACACAACGACCACCCTGCGCTTTAATGTTGATAACGTCTTCAACAAATTCTACTGGCGCGACGCAACCCAAGAACTGGGCGGTTACCTGTTCCCTGGTGCATCACGCATCTATAAATTATCTGCGCAATTTGATTTCTGATTGATTGGCTTATGTTGATGGACGACGGACTCAAGGCGACCCAAAGAATTTTGGTTGTGGCTTGAGCAAGTTGTCAGACTTGACTGCATTCTCCGCCTGCGCGGAGAATGACAAAGCTGATGTATTTTTTTAGTTGGTGTTTTGGGTTTGGGTTTGGGTTTGGGTTTGGGTTTGGGATCGGTTTTGATTTTTCCCGCTTGAGACAAACCAATTTGTGCGAGACGAAAACGGATCAAAAAGTATCTTTGCAAGAGCGCAGCGAGTTTAGATACCTCCCCATTTTGCGTAACGCTCCAAACATGCTGGAATACTAATTTTCAGATGAAAAATAAAGTCGCGAGCGATCTCTCAAGACATCAAACATTCGTTCTGACCAAAAAATCAACACCAATCTCACGCCAGGCTTCGATCTCTTTCTGCAACCAATACGCCACCGTCGGATGCAACGTCACCCAGTTACGACGCATTTCTAACTCGATACCGCGCTTCATTTTCAGACGAATATCTTCGTAATCAAGATCAGCACGAGAATGCATCAACATGACAGATAAGCGCAACGCCAATATAGCTTTGGCAAAATCAGCATCGACCAGCGCCTCACCTAGCTTACGCAGATTACCTTTTTGACTCAGGATGAGCTTACTCATAATACGTTGCTCGCGGGTAGTAAACCCAGCCATGTCCGCATTTTCTATCATATAAGAGCCATGCTTATGATAACCAGTGTGCGAGATCGCCATCCCTACTTCATGCAGCCGTGCGCTCCATAACAGTAAACGCAAGTAATTATCTGACGTAGGTTTAAGTTGTTGATAGAGTGATTTCACCATATCAACCACCCGATTTGCACGCGCCATATCAGCGTTAAATACCGTCGCTAATTTTTGTACTGATACTTCACGGCGATCACGTTTTGTTGAGCGCAGGTACAAATCCCACATCACCCCCATACGCAAGCCAGCCTCAATCGGCAAGAGCAATTCAATGTTGAATTCGGTCATCAGGCCGATTAAAATCGCCAACCCGCCCACAACCATGGCAACCCGCTCAGGTTTAATACCACTAAGCTCCAGATCACTGATTTTGCCGCATTGAACACAATATTGCTTTAGAGCGTTAAGGCTAAGTAATGTGATTTTTCCATCACCTAGTCCACCCTTGATGATGGCATCTGCAATGGCACGCATCGTGCCTGATGAGCCGTAGGCCTTACGCCAATGCTGAGGCTGATATGTTGGAGCAGCATCTTCAAACATGGAACGTGCCGACAGAATAGCGGCCTCAAAAGCCGCATCAGTCAAACGACCGTCAGGGAAAAAGTTGGTACTCGTCTTGACCGTACCGATACTGAACGACTCGACGTTCACAATCTCATGACCCCGACCAAGAATAACCTCTGTCGAACCACCACCTATATCCATGACTAAGCGACGCTCGCCAGGAATAGAAACGGAGTTTGACACGCCCATATAAATCAGGCGCCCCTCTTCCTCGCCAGAGATAACATCGATCGGATGGCCGATTGCGGCTTCCGCCAACGGCATGAGTGCTGCAGCATTTTTTGCGATGCGGATCGTATTTGTCGCAACAACTCGCAAATAATCGACGGGATAAGCATTCAGAATTTCACGAAACCTACTTAGGCAGTCAATCGCACTCTGCATTGCCTCCGGTGTCAGGTTACCTTGATCATCAAGTCCAGCCGCCAGTCTGATCGGTTCCCGCGCACTTTTAACTACGCGAATGGAATCCCCTTCGTGACGAGCGATATGCATACGAAAACTATTAGAACCCAGATCCACGGCGGCCAGCATGTTTGCTTTCCTTCTAAAGGTAATACCAGTCAATATTTTAGCGTTATAGGAAAATGATACTAATCATTTTTTATGACATTGCAATGACGATCACATCGTCCGATGTCAGGCATCGTTTCTTGTCTTACTGCGGAACAAAGAATCGCTCACGCATACTGTCTAGCCCAGTCGTATTGAGCATTTCGGCTAATCGTTCAGCTGGACGTTTTGCTGGCATTCCTTTGTATTCAGCAATAATCAATTCGTTTTTCATGGAATGTTCCCAGCCAACCAATTCCGTCACTCTGACCTGGTAGCCGTGCGCCTCTAGTTGCAAGCAGCGTAAAACATTGGTGATCTGACTACCAAATTCACGCGTGTGAATAGGATGACGCCACATTTCTGAAAGCGGATTATTGCGCACTGCATCGCCTTTGTTCTTGCGTAACTCCGAAGCCACCTCAGCCTGGCAGCATGGAACCAACACCATGCACTTGGCTTTCTTTTTTAAAGCAAATTGAATGGCGTCATCTGTCGCAGTATCACATGCATGCAACGCGGTCACGATATCAATCTGCGGTGGAAGTTGATCAGAATGGGTGGACTCAGCGACCGACAAATTAAGAAACGACATGCCCGGAAAGTTAAGTCGCTGGGCCAGCTCGGTTGACTTTTGCACCAATTCATCGCGCGTCTCGATACCATAGATGCGCGCGTTACTCAGGGCTTGCTCGGATTTAAAAAATAAATCGTACAAAATAAATCCTAAATAAGACTTCCCAGCACCATGATCAACAAGACTGATATTAGGATGAGACTCTTGCAACTTAAGTAACAAAGGTTCAATGAATTGATATAAATGATAGACCTGTTTCAATTTGCGGCGACTATCCTGATTCAATTTGCCATCACGCGTGAGGATGTGCAACTCCTTGAGCAGCTCAACAGATTGGCCCGGGCGGATTTCATGCTTCTCTGGTGCTAGTGAGGCCTGTGGAGTTTGATTTTTCACGGCATTTTTCTTCATTTTTCTGTGCTCGATCATTATAGGATGGTAAATCAGGTCGAAAACAATAGGTGTATTTTTTCATCACCCTATGACCGACATGTCGCGCGGCATTCCTCATTGTACTAGTTGCTGTCATTGACTGGCCGAACAGTCTTTGTTGCCGTGCAATGCGGGCCTATCTTGCATGAATCATTCATATGTTTAACATGCCGATCACCTGCAAATAACAACGTATAAAAGCAAAAAGCCAACCCGTGTGGATTGGCTTTTTGCTTTTTGTTTTGGTAGGCCGTGCGGGATTCGAACCTGCGACCAACGGATTAAAAGTCCGCTGCTCTACCAGCTGAGCTAACGACCCAAAACCTGCTAAAAAAATCTAAAAACTTAATCGCAACTTAAGCTTCTTTTGTATTCGTGGTAGGCCGTGCGGGATTCGAACCTGCGACCAACGGATTAAAAGTCCGCTGCTCTACCAGCTGAGCTAACGACCCGAAAGACCGAAATTATATGGCGTTTCAGCCCCTCTGTCAATCCCCGTCTTAGGATTTAATCCTTATACTGATTACTTCACGGGGGACAGGCGACTCTTAGCAGCTTGTGCAGCTTCAGTGCCAGGGTATTGAGAGATCAACGCTTCGAGTGTTTTCTTAGCAGCAGGCTTGTCCTTAAGCTCCGTATAACAGCCAGCGATGTTTAACATAGCATCAGGTGCTTTTGGGTGATCAGGATAGGCTTTGATCAACTGTTGCATAGCAGAGACTGTGCTTTTACAATCACGTTGTGCATAGTAGGAATTGCCAAGCCAGTACTGCGCCGAACCCAGATAAGCCGATTGCGGATAAGCAGCGATAAAACTAGTAAATGCCGGAGCAGAATTTTTGTAATCACCTTCTTTGAACAAGGCCATCGCATTATCAAAGGCACGTTGTTCATTCACCTCAACAACCGCATCCTTACCATCAACAGTCATGCGTTTAGGTTCAATTTTACGCAAACGGTTATCCAGATCCACATAAAAATCCTGCTGTCGGCGCTGGGTATTGGCGATATCATTTGACAACACTTCTATCTGCCCACGTAACTTCGCTATTTCTGAACGCAACTGCTCATTCTCATTTGCCAGATCCAGTGCCGTGCTTTTATTGGCCTTAGTGTCATCCGTTTTATCCAGACGCACATTGACGGCATCCACTTTTGCACGCAAATCAAGAATTGCTTTACGCGCTTCGTCGTCGTCAAAAATACCGGCTGACGCGATACCGGGTGCTAACGCAGCAAATAATGCAGCAACAAGAATCGATGTGCGAAAAGAAGAAAGTTTCATAGGAATCATTAAGTAGAAGTACCGGATGAAAAAGACGGAAGAGCAACAACCTGACGTGGACTAACAGGCACCGTCAAATTACCAAAAGCAAGTCGCATTTGAGCGCCCATAATAGAAAGGCGCCGGCCACTCAAAAAGTGACCGACGCGATGCATTTCACAGGCAATTAGCCAATCAAAAAAAGACTGTTATTGATAGACGACATCAGCGCGGCGATTTTCAGCCCAAGATGCTTCGTCGTGACCAGTTGCTTTTGGTTTTTCTTTACCCAAAGACACTGCTTCCATTTGAGCCTCTGGTACACCCAACAGGCTCATGGATTTACGAACAGCCTCAGCACGTTTTTGACCGAGCGCCAGGTTGTATTCGCTACCACCACGTTCATCGGTATTACCTTGAATCAGAACCTTACGCGCTTTATTGGTACCGAGGTATTTGGAGTGATTTTCAACGACAGATTTGTAGTCATCTTTCACGATATAGCTATCAAAGTCGAAGTACACACTGCGTTTAGCCAATACACCTTGTGGATCATTCAAAGGATCAACAGAACCCGTCACCACTGTTTTTACTGCATTGGTGTCAGCGGTTGGCGTAGTTGCAGTTTGCACTGGTTTTTCTTCTACTTTGGCTTTATCTTCCAGAGGCACTTTGGATGCACAAGCAGTCATCAGTACAACACTGGAAATCATCAAAGCGATGCTTTTAGTTTGGGAAGTGAAGCGCATATTCTCTCCTGATAAAATGAGTAAAAATTATTTCATAAAGGGACCCCAGGTGGGCTCCCGAATATCTCCGGCTTGCACCGTCAATCTTTGTTTTACTTTGCCATCAACAGAAACAACAGCGAGTGCTGCACGACGACCAGACTCGGTTGCATACATGATGTAACGACCATTAGGCGAAAAACTAGGTGATTCGTCTTTTGTTGTATCGGATAAACGTTGCTCTTGTCCGCTCACCAGATCTAACGCGTATAGCTGAAACTTTCCTTCGCGTCTTGAGATATAAGCCAAGGTCCGACCATCTGGAGAGATGCGCGGCGTAATATTATAGCTACCGTTAAATGTGACACGCTTAGGCTCTCCACCATTGGCATTAATGCGGTAAATTTGCGGACCACCACTACGGTCACTCAAAAAGTACACAGACTCACCATCTGCCGAAAACTGCGGCTCGGTATCGATGCTGCTACTGCTAGTCAATTTCTTCAATCCAGAGCCATCAGCAACAATCGTATAAATCTGCGTCAGCCCATCACGAGAGAGGGCAATAGCCAGACGACTTCCATCGGGAGACCACGCCGGTGCTGAGTTACTGCCCTTGTAGTTAGCAACCACCTTGCGCTCGCCAGTTACCAGGTTTTGTACCCAAATGACTGGTTTTTTTGCCTCAAAAGAGACGTAAGCCACCTTAGTCCCATCGGCAGACCAAGCGGGAGAAATAATGGGTTCATTGGATCGCAGTGCAACCCGCACGCCCTCACCGTCAGCATCGGCAACTTCTAGCCGATATTCTGAACCGGACTTAGTCACATAGGCGATTCGTGTAGAAAAGGCACCGCGGACACCGATCAATTTCTCGTAAATATCATCCGCAATTTTATGTGCCGTCAACCGAGTATTTATAGGTGACGTGGCGACCGCAAACCCAGATAAGGTAGAGGATTTAATCGTGTCGAGCAATTTGTAACGAACATCAAAACGCCCATCAGCCAAGCTCTGCACACTACCGACGACCAATGCTTCTGCTCCACGCTTCTTCCAATCATCGAAATTAACTGGCGTCGTCTCAGTGACAACCGCGCCGGCATCAATGATTTTAAAGTAGCCACTGCGTGACAAATCATCTTTGATAATATTGGTAATTTGTTGTGGCGTTAAACCTTCATTGGCAAAAGAGGCAATAGCAACAGGAATCTGGGTAGAACCAACGCCAGACACCTCTACGCGCAACTGGGCGTAAGCAGGCATGCTACCACTGAGACTGATCCCAGTAACGACTACGGCACCCAATGCCATTTTTTTGATCATAGACATCATTGCAAATTACTCTTCTTTCATTTTGTAATGCAAATCCAGGCTGGTTGCAGCGGCACCAGAGCTGTCGCGAGGGAAAGGCTGCGCTTTATCAATCCCCTTCGCTACCGCGTCATCAAACGCCTGAATTCCGGATGATTTCAGTTTACGGGCGGGTCCACGCAAATAGCCATCTGGCAGCAAATCAATCTGATAAACGACCTCAGGACTACCTGCAACCATATCTGGTGCATTGTAAATGGTATTTGAACGAATTTTCGCAGCAATTTTTGCACCGTAACTGGGGTCACCGCGATTATTACCAGTAGACCTTGCAGCCGTGCCTGAACCACCACTCCCAGTCGCGCCAGCCTGTGCTGACAGGCGCTGCATATTCTCTTTGAACAACTTATCACTCGCCGTTTTTTCTTTCGCTTGCTGAACTTTCTGATCTGCAAGCTTCTGCTTATCCAGCTTTTCCTGCTTTTCTTGTTTTAGCTTTTCGAGTTCTTTTTCTTTTTTAGCTTGCAACTCTTGCTCAGCAAGACGTTTTTTGGCTAAATCTCGGTCTTTTTCTTTCTCTTTTTCCTTTTTCGCCTGCAACTCTTCCTGCTCTCGTCGCTCTTTCCTTTGTTGCTCAGCGACGTCTTCCTGACGTTGCAGTTCTTTTTTCTTTTCGAGGCGTTTGCGCTGTTTTTCTTGCTCTATCACAATATCAGGATCTTCTTTGGGCACTTCTTCTTTGATCACTGGCGCCGGAGGAGTCGCCACCTGCTCAGCCGCAGGCTCAGGAACAACGGGAACAGGCAATGGTGCAGCGTCACGCATGGTCATATCCCATACTTCAGCTTCGACTGCCGTCGCCTCTTTGTTCTGCCATTTAATACCAATCCATAAAAAAACAAACAGCAACAAATGCACCAGCACAGCGAGCGCAATTGCGCGTCCCTGACCTGATTGATATTGCTGGAAATAGGATCGTCCTGAGATAGAAGCTTGATTCATACGTGAATGTGATTCGCCAAGGTTGACTTGGTTCCCTAAAATATGAAAATTTTATGGTGATGCCTGAATTATAAGCTTGCTAAGGATAATTTAGCAGGTTGCCACTTAGTATCGGTAACAAAAACATCTGAGTCATCCAAAAAGTAGCAGATAAATTATCAAATAGCTATCAATTCTACGATTTCTGAGATGGTCCGAGCTAAAAGAATATGACGGATATTAGTCAACTAAGGCCTCCGTCATTTTTTCTATGCTGCTCAGAGCCTCTGTAACGCCGCCAGCAATGGTTCGCACGCATCTGCGATACGATCAATGCTCTGCTCCCTCAACGCAGCTAAATCAGGTTTTAGATCACTTTGCAGCCCCGCCCATTTCAGTAATGCATGACAAGCATCTGGATGATCGAATAAACCGTGCAGATATGTGCCCAGGATCAGATCATCCGGTGAGCGCGCACCTTCATCCTGACCGCTAATATTAAATACTGGCAAAGTATCATTGCTAGCATAAGTAATCCCCATATGGATCTCGTAGCCAATCACCGGTACCTGAGTGTCTCCAAAAATGCAAACACCACTAACTTGTTCAAGTCGTTTGTCTGCGGTGAGTTCCGTCGTAATATCGATTAGTGCCAACCCTTCTGTATCGCCGGGCTTTCCTTCTACGCCCAGTGGATCACTCACCATTTGACCAAGCATCTGGTAACCACCGCAAATACCGATGACCTTTCCGCCATATCGCAGGTGTTTTTCTATCGCATGCTGCCATCCTTGCTGCAATAAAAATTCTAGATCTGCACGCGTATTTTTACTACCAGGCAAAATAATCAAATCTGCAGCGGGGATTGCTGTACCAAGACCAATAAACTGAAGATCTACGTCAGGGTGGGTGCGTAATGCATCGAAATCTGTATGGTTCGAGATCCTTGGAATCACCGGTACAATGACTTTAAATTTGCCGTTCGATGATTGACTTGATTGAATCGCGTCTTCTGCATCCAACTGTAAGCCGTGCAGGTAAGGCAGTACCGCTAACACGGGCTTACCGGTTTTTTCTTCGAGCCATTTCAAGCCAGGCTCCAGCAAGCTGACATCGCCACGAAAACGATTAATCACAAAACCGATAATGCGCTTTTGCTCTGATTCAGACAGGCACGCCAACGTGCCAAGAAAGTGCGCGAATACGCCACCACGATCAATATCTGCGACCAAAATCACTGGGCAATCTACCGCCTCTGCAAAGCCCATATTGGCAATATCACGATCACGCAGATTAACTTCCGCCGGGCTACCCGCCCCTTCAACGATGATAGCGTCGTAGGTGCGTTGTAGGCGGGCATAAGACTCTAATACCGCGCCCATCGCTACCGTTTTATATTGATGGTAATCGCGAGCATTCATATCAGCCCGGACTTTGCCATGGATAATAACTTGCGCACCGGTATCCGAAGAGGGCTTGAGTAACACCGGATTCATATCGGTATGTGCAGGCAGACATGCTGCCTGCGCCTGTAGTGCCTGGGCGCGGCCAATTTCGCCCCCGTCGACGGTAACTGCGCTATTGAGCGCCATATTTTGCGGTTTCAGCGGCACGACGCGCACGCCCTGTCGGCACAACAAACGGCACAATGCGGCGACGACCGTACTTTTGCCTGCGTCGGAAGTGGTGCCTTGCACCATCAGGGTAGAAATTTTCATGATTGTATTTGAATAGGGGGAGATGCCTTTCCCTGACCACTTTGCCAACCGCCGCCCATTGCTTTGACAAGGTAGACTGCATTCAACATTTGTTGCCCCTGAATCTGCACCAGTTGGCGCTGATCCGACAGTAAGGTTTGCTGTGCAGAGATCACGTCGAGATAGGTCGCCAGTCCACCGGTGTAACGGTCATTAGCCAGAGTCAAGACGCGCTGGGCGCTATTTACACTCGCCTGGGCTTGTTGCCTTGCGCGCGCGAGCAATACCCCGCCCTGCATGCCGTCCTCTAACTCCTGCATCGCAACTAGCACATTCTGGCGATAATTCGCAACCGTAGCAGTGTAAGCAGATTGGGCAAAACGAACGTTTGCATTTGTCTTACCGCCATCAAACAGCGTCTGTGCTGCAGAAGCGCCAAGTGACCAAAGGATGCTTGGCGCACTGATCAAATTGCTAAACTGGTTGCTATTCCACCCACCGTTAGCTTGTAATATCAGCGAGGGGAAATAGGCTGCACGCGCCACGCCAACATTAGCATTAGCGACGGCAACAGCACGCTCAGAAGATGCAATATCCGGCCGATGCTGCAACAGATCTGAAGGTAAACCAACTGGGATGGCGGGTGGCGTAAAGCTGCTCACTTTTTCGGAGAGGCTAAATGCCGGCGCAGGCTTTCCTGTCATCGTCGCCAACGCATGCTCAAACTGCATGCGCTGCTTTTGCAAGAGTTCTAATTGCGTTTGATTGGCTTGCAACAGTGCTTCTTGCTGCGCCACATCAAGGCCCGATGCGACACCGAGATCATGACGATCCGTAATAAATTTCAATGCCCTACCTTGCAGATCAATCGCTGTACGTACCACCTCAATTTCGGCATCAAGCTCACGCACATTAAAATAATCTGCCACCAATTCTGCCATGAGTACGAGCCGGACATTTTCGAGATCAGCTACGGCAGCTTGCTCTGCGGCGCGAGCACTTTCGACGGTCTTACGCACTCGGCCAAACAGATCGGCTTCATAACTCACCGAAAACCCTAATTGCTGGCTATTTTGTACAGTCGACTGATTATTGACGTTGTAAGCAGACTGAGGGCGATCCGCAGAAATTTTTAACCGCGAACTACCCACTTGCGCACCAATTTGCGGAAATAGCCCCGCATTAGCGACACTTGCTTGTGCCTTTGCCTGCTCGTAATGGGCTGTCGCCACCTGCAAACTCTGGTTATTGGCAAGCAGGCTAGAAGCTAATTGATTTAACTCGACATCCTGAAACATTTCCCACCAGGTTCCCTTGATGTCAGCATCACCTGGTTGAGCAACAAGAAATGGTGCTTCAATATGCCAATGAGTTGGCATCACCAGTTCAGGCTTTTTATATTCAGGACCTGCCGTACACGCACCAAGCAAAGCCAGTGCGCTGATTGCTAAGCTGTGCTTTGCGAATTTCATGCGGCCGCCTTTTTATCGTCTTCTGGCTTCGATGGCGACACAATCACCGTATCTTTATCTGCCAGTGAGTCCGCTGGATTCAATATCAGTTTATCATTGACTGTAACGCCGCTCAGAATTTCCAGCTTATTACCGAGATCATGGCCAATGGTGACGGTCTGCAAACGCACCAAACCATTGGCATCAACGACCGCCACGCGCGTACCTTCCGGACGGAACAAGATCACGTTGGAGGGAACAGTCAGGATTGAGCTTGTGCCGCCAAGGGGCAATGCCACTTCCACATAAGCACCCGCGAGCAACGTATTATCCTTATTTGGCAAGTTGATTTCTAACTGCAATGTTCTTGTAGCGACATCAATCACACCTGCTGTACGAACGACCGTTCCATGGAAAATTTGTCCTGGCAATTCTTTCTGTGAAATGCTGACGGTGTCTCCCGCTTTAATGCGCTGTGCATAAGCCTGTGGAACATACACGTACACCCGCAGAGAATCAACCTGCGCCAGGCTAAACAAGGCTTTCGCAGCACCACCATTACCAGCGTCGATCAGATCGCCCACTTCAACATTACGGCGAGTAACCACACCAGAAAAAGGTGCAATCACGCGTTTAAACTCGACTTGTTTTTGCAATCGCACAACATTGGCTTCCGACGCTGCCACATTCGCTTTTGCCTGCGCAAAGGCGCTGGTCCGTTCATTCAGTTCTTGCTGAGTTACCGCATCCTTTTTACGCAGCGCCTCCCAACGTTGAGCAGACGTTTTGGCCAAATCAAGGCTGGATGCAGCCTGCTCACGTGCGGCGATCGCCTGCGCGAGTTGTTGATCGACTTCAGGCGTATCAATCTCCGCGAGCACGTCCCCCTTATTGACACGAGCACCGATATCTTTATTCCAGCGGATAACGTAACCACTACTCCGCGCAAAAATAGGCGCTTCGATCATGCCTTGTAACGTCGCTGGCAAGGTCAGCTCACCTTTACCAGACGCTGGTTTCGGAGTCACTGTGTAGACATACAACTTGCTGTGATCTGCTGTCGCTTCGGCCAAGGCATGCGCGTGGCTTGCCCGCAGCGCAAACGTTGCAACACCACCAATACCCAAACAGAGCAGGACACCTAGACTGATTAAACGGGCACGATGCAAAATAGGTTCTCGGTGCGGATGAGCTGCATGTGGGGGCAAACCATCTTGCTGGTGAGACTGCGTGCCATGAATACCTAGATCGGCGTGACGTTTTTCAGATTTCTCAGACATGTTAAGAGTTCCCTTCTTCTGCAACTGGTAAGCTGGCATCTGCGACGTGGTGACGTTGCCCGACGTGCCGATTATTTTTTTCCTGACGATGATTCAGATAGCGATGAATGCCTGCGAAGACGATAGGTACAAAAAACAAAGTAGAGATCGTCGCAAATAACAAGCCACCAATTACGGCTCTACCTAATGGCGCATTTTGCTCCGCGCCTTCACCAAAACCAACGGCCATTGGGATCATACCGATAATCATCGCCAGTGCTGTCATCAATACCGGACGAATCCGCGTTGCACCGGCTTCTAATGCCGCCGACAGCGGTGGTAAGCCATCATTGAGACATTGCCGCGCAAACGACACCATCAAAATACTGTTTGCTGTCGCCACACCCATCGTCATAATCGCACCTGTTAATGCAGGTACGCTCAGGGTTGTACCTGTCAGGAACAACATCCAGACAATCCCGGCCAGTGCCGCAGGCAATGCCGTAATAATGATGAACGGATCCACCCAAGACTGGAAGTTCACGACAATCAATAAATACACCAATACGATTGCCATGGCGAGACCTACACCAAGACCGACGAATGACGACCTCATGGTCTCAACTTGGCCACGGATAGTAATGGTCGCACCACGTGGCAACTCTGCGCGCAATTGATTAACTAGTTTTTCTGTTTCACCAGCCACTCCCGCCAGATCACGCCCCTCCACGCTGACATACAAATCGATGACTGGTTTGATGTTGTAGTGCGAGATCACTGCGTATTGCTCCGCTGGTTTGACATCCACCAGATTACTCAACATTTGTGACTGCATCCCCCCCACTGCAGAGGCGTTAGCAGCGTTGGCTGCATTCGCCGCTTTAACCGGGGTGCGCAACAAGGTGTCCAAATCACTAATCTGGTATTGCGGCGTCTGCACTGCCACACTATAGACCACGCCATTGGCCGGATTAAGCCAGAATGCTGGTGCAGTCTGAAAACTACCTGACAGTGACACCAACAAGTTCTGCGCAACATCAACAGGATTTAAACCCAGTTGTTTGATCTGACTGCGATCCATAGTTAAGGCGAGTGTTGGCAGGTTATTTTTTTGGTGAATATGTACATCCACGGCACCTGGAATGGCTTTTACCTGCTTCATCAACTTACTAGCGAGTTGATAATTGGTGTGCAAATCAGCACCTGCGATCTGAATATCCAACGCTGCGGGCAAACCAAAATTGAGAATCTGCGTCACAATATCCGCAGGCTGGAAGAAAAACTCAACGCCAGGGAAACGTTTTGGCAACTCACGGCGCAACTGCTCAACATAGATTGCTGTCGCATGATGGTCTTCTGACAGTGACATCAGAATTTCAGCATCCATCGTCCCTATCGTTCCGGCATTGCTATAAGAAAGATTAATACCGCTGTAGGGCAAGCCAATATTATCCAGAATTGTTTCTAATTCATTGGCAGGGATGATTGTGCGGATGAACTTTTCAACCTCATCTGCAGTTCTTGCTGTTTCTTCTAAGCGGGTACCGGTAGGCGCCCGCATATGCAAGCGAATTTGACCAGAATCGACGCTCGGGAAAAAGTCACGCCCAAGAGTAAATACCAAGCCGCACGACAGGACACAGAAGGCAAGAAACGCACCGCCAAACACCTTACGATGCGTCAATAAGGTCGATAGGATAATGATATAGCCACCGCGGAATTTTTCAAACCCAGCGTCAAACCGGCGATAGACACGTTGCAACAGACTTGGCTTCGCATGGGGATCGAGGTGCGCATGACCCATCATCAACATCACCATGGTTGGCACCAGCGTCCGCGACAGGACATAGGACGCCAGCATCGCAAACACCACTGCTTCGGCCAGAGGAACGAACAGGAACTTCGCAACACCCGCCAAGAAAAACATCGGTACGAAGACAATACAAATACACAAGGTTGACACCAGCGCCGGAATAGCAATTTCACCGGCACCATCAAGAATCGCTTTATGTAAATCGACACCTTGATGTAAATGTCGCTCAATATTTTCAATCGTCACCGTCGCATCGTCGACCAGAATGCCCACGGCCAAGGCCAAACCACCTAGCGTCATAATATTGATGGTTTCTCCCATCGCATATAAAGCAAGAATAGAAGACAAAATCGACAAGGGAATCGACACTGCAATAATCAGAGTACTACGCCAGTTCCCTAAAAATAGCAAAATCATGGCGGCGGTTAAACATGCCGCAATCAGTGCTTCATGGATCACGCCGCTAATCGCCGCTTTCACAAAGACAGACTGATCAAACAAGGTCGATATTTTTAAATCCTTTGGCACACCTTGGGCAACCGCTGGCAACATTCCCTTGAGAGTATTGACGATGTCGAGTGTAGAAGAACCACCGTTCTTTAATACAGAGAGCAGTGCGCCACGTTGTCCGTCCTGACGTACGATGTTGGTCTGTGGCGAAAAACCGTCCCGAACGCGAGCGACTTCGGATAAATAAGTGGTGCTGCCATTTTTTGCAACGACTGGAATATTATTAAGCCCAGCAATCGTATCAGGCGAACCATTCATGGCGACGTTGAATTCGGTGGCACCAATTTTTGCAGTACCAGATGGCAATGCCAGATTTTGTGCATTAACCGCACTGACAATATCGGTTGGCGTGAGACCTTTTGCCAGTAACGCTTTATTGTCCAGATCAACCGATACCACCCGCATTTTCCCGCCATAAGGGTACGGAATCGCCGCCCCCGGTACAGTAATCAGTTGCGGGCGTAGGAAATTAATGGCGGTATCACTCAATGCTTGCTCTGTCATAGTAGGACTAGACAAGCCAAGCTGAACGACAGGAATACTCGATGCCGAGTACTTAATAATCAATGGCGGCGTAATCCCGGGAGGTAATTGACGTAGTTGCGCCTGTTCAATCGCCACCACCTGCGCAATCGCCATTTGAATATTGACGTTAGGCTGAAAAAAAATCTTGATAATCGCAATACCCGCCAGCGATTGCGACTCGACATGCTCAATATCATTGACCGTCGTAGTCAGACTACGTTCATTCGTCGCAGTAATCCTCTGCCCCATTTCTTGCGCAGAAAGACCACCATAGTTCCAGATAATGCTGACAACCGGGATATTAATGTCGGGCAAAATATCCGTCGCCATTTTGGTCAAGACCAAGGGCGTGGACAATAAAATGAGCAGCGCCATGACGATAAAAGTGTAGGGGCGCCGAAGAGCAATCTGAACAATCCACATGTTTTAATAACCTGGAAACGGAAATTGGACAGCGTAACAAATCCATGTTTGATCACAACCAACGACCCGCTGACCATCTACGACGGCGTTTCGTTGCATACTTGCGATCTTAACAACAATAAATTTATTGTAACTGCAGGGTTGACTAGCCTCATCGAACTAGCAGAAAGATTGCCGATCTGCCAGTGATTGAAACTAATGATTCCGGATTGTAGCGGAAAAAATGAAATAGAATTGTATCGCTATTATTTAACAATACATACTTTCTGCATAGGCAGAGTAGCCGTAGACAGAGCTAAAAATCAAGCTTGTGCGCGCTGCCAAGCGGCAATAATCTCACGCAACTGACGCAATCCATGTTGTATCGCGGCGGGTCCAGGAGATAAAATATCCGGAGATTTAATCTCGACGATCCAGCGATGTCTGACGGCAGGAATCTGCGACCAATTCTCTCGCTCTGCGACAGTTTCTGGTCGAAATTTTTTTCCACACCAGGAACCAATGATAATATCCGGCCCTCTTCTGATGACTTCAGCGGGATCAGCAATGATGCGCTGTTTCGCACTGAAATTCACTGCCAGATCAGCGAATACGTCATCACCACCAGCGACCGAAATCAACTCAGAGACCCAACCAATCGCAGACATTAATGGATCGTTCCACTCTTCAAAATAGACTTTGGGACGGATTTTCTCTATGGCGGTCTGCGCCTTGATGGCGTCAATCTCATTCTGCAAGCTTGCTATCAACATCTCCGCTGCTGCTTGCTTATCAACCAATTGCCCTACCGTTTTGATCATACGAAAGATGCCAGCAATCGTGCGCTGGTTAAAGGCATGTACCTCAACGCCAGCGTTGATCAACTCACGACAAAGTTCTGCCTGCATATTTGAATATGCCAACACGAGATCAGGTTGGACGGCGAGAACCCGCTCTACTTTACCTGATGAAAAAGCACTGATTTTCGGCTTTTCTTCGCGCGCGCGCGCAGGACGGACAGTATAGCCAGAGATGCCGACCACGAGATCTTCGGCACCGAGTGCATACATCACTTCGACAGCTTCTGTCGACAAACATGCTACACGTTGATACAAACTCATTTCAGTCCCTTCGCTATATCAGTACTGCGATGCTGACGCGCCTGGTCGAGTAAGGCGCAGATCGCCTTTGCACCTTCAATTGTGCGGGGACCCGGACGATTCATCAGATCTCCCTCGATCACTAACAGGTTGTGATTCTTGTTCGCTAACAGGGTCGGAAAATTCTTCCATTGATCAATATCGTTCTTACTGTCACCCATTGAGGTGGTACCTATAATCAACTCAGGATTTGCCTGCAATACCGCTTCTACCGTCACCACTGGTGCAGATGGCGCGAGTGCACCAAACATATTTTCACCACCGCACAGACGAATCGCATCGCTGACAATGTGTTTGTCATTCAATGTATATAAAGGGTGCCCCCATACCTGATAAAAGCTACGTACCTTAGATTTATGCTGATTTTGTATTGTTAACTGTTGTAGCTGTTGCTGAAAAGTGGCGGCGGCTGATTGTGCAATGGCTTCTGTCTCCATTAATTGTCCAAGATTAATCAGCGTCTCGGGAACCTGAGATAATTTTTGCGGTTCGCTGAAAAAAAAGGGAATACCCGATTTCCGTAACGTATCCAATTGTTGATTGAAGGCACCATGCATCCAAACGACCATTAAGTCTGGCTTTAAAGCGATGATTCGCTCAAGATCAACTTGACGCAGGTCTCCTATTCTCGGAATTGCTTTAGCCGCTTCAGGATAATCGCTGTACTTCACGGTACCGATTATTTTGCTACCGCCGCCTGCCGCAAAAATGAGCTCTGTGACGTGCGGTGCTAGGCTAATCACGCGTCGCGCAGGACGATCAAGTGTTACCTTGTTACCCAAATCATCTGTGACTGTCACTGCTGCGACACCATACATGCTCAAGGTGCTCAGCATTGCTAGTAATATCGTGGTAAAGCTTATTCTGAATAATTTATGCATATTGCTGTGTCCATTCATTCAAGGCATGATTCAAACGTTGCCACCCAACCTCAGTGCCCGGTAAGCCGAAACGCACGCCATGCGGGCGGAACGGTGCCTGGGCAAACCAACGCAGCCAAATACCGCGCTCAGCCATAAAGTGCCATAACAATTCCGTGCGACCCTCCAGATCACGGTGGCTCGACCATTGAAATAAATCTGTGCCAGAAGAGCTGATGGAAGCATCACTGAGCAGGTCGCGTAATCGCTGTCCTTGTTGTTGTAAATAGTGACGAGTATCAGCCTGCCATGCGACATCACCGAAAGCGGCAATCGCAATTTGTTGTGCAGGTCCACTTACCGTCCAAGGCCCCAGCATGGCACCCAATCGTTGTAATAGCTCAGACTGTGCGGCGACAAAACCCAAGCGTATGCCCGCTAAACCAAAAAATTTTCCGACCGAGCGCAATACAATTAAGCCTGGCTGCTTCGTGTGGCTGGCAACACTCAATGCAGGTACCGTGTCGCCAAAGGCCTCATCGACAACTAGCCAGCCGCCACGCTGCGCAAGTCGCGCAGCCCAGGTGAGGAGTGTTTCTGGCTCAACCATTTCACCCGTCGGATTGTTGGGATTACACAGTACCACCACATCAGCCTGATCGATAGCTGCCTCAAGTAAAGGATAAATACAGTCTGTCACCTGGTGACCGCCGCGACGCCACTGATGTGCATGCTCAGCGTATGACGGTGCAGAGACAAGCACCTTGGAGTGACCTGATAGGGCATGGCGCAGGTGTGGCAATGATTGAATCGCGGCTTGTGTGCCCGCGACGGCGAGCATCTCTGGTGCGCCATAATACGTCATGGCAGCAGCGATTAACTCATCAGAATGTTCAGGCAAACGGTGCCAAGCATTGTCTGCGATGCTAGGTGCAGGATAAAAACGTGGATTAATCCCTGTGGACAAATCGAGCCATTGATCTAATGGGCGCTTGAAATTATTGACTGCATCGCGTAGGTTACCGCCATGCTCTAACAAACTATGCTGCATACAAAGCTCCCCCCATGAAAATCGCAGTCAAAATAATGACGCCCGACCATAACACGGCGGCATTCAACACCAGTCGCCACGCGCTACTAATGTCTTTCGATGAAGCAGGCCGCCCTGCCCCTAACAATGGACGAATCTCATCAACACCGTCATAGCGCGCACTACCGCCCAAGGCCAGACCGAGCGCGCCCGCACCTGCGGACATCACTGAGCCAGCATTGGGGCTCGGCCAGCCAGGTGCCTGCGTACGCCAGCAGTGAAGTGCTAACCGCGTCTGACCCAATAGCGCGTAACTAAGAGCGGTCAGCCGTGCAGGAATCCAATTCAACCCATCGTCGATGCGGGCTGCCACACAACCAAAGCGCAAAAACCGGTCGCTTCGATACCCCCACATCGCATCAAGTGTATTCGATGCGCGATACAACACGGCACCCGCACCACCCAACAAAACGAACCAGAATAGCGTACCGAACACGGCATCACAACCATTTTCCAAGACCGACTCAACACTGGCTTTCGAAAGATATTCTTCATCCCCCTGGGTAGTATCTCGGCTGACAATATACGAAGTCAGGCGGCGTGCCGATACCAGATCACCATTCTCTAAGGCCCTCTGAATGGGTAAATTATGGTCACGCAAACTACGCAGCCCAACACAAAAATACAAAAGTAAAATGTGTAAAACAGGTGCAAGCCAAACACTAAACCGCGTAGCCAGCAACAAAAGGACTTGGGTGATCACCACCAAAGGCAACACCGCCACACACCAAGCAAACGCGCCGGTCCAACGACTTGCATGCAAATGGTTGAGGCTTGACTCAATGCGGATTGCCCAATTCCCAAAACCAACCAACGGATGCCAGCGGCTGACCTCACCAATCAACATATCGACGATCAGTCCCACCACAACACAACATGCGACCTCGACACCAGTCAACATCAACATGATTGTCCCTTCAGATATAAAGGCAATCCCGCAGCGACCCACACGACGCTTTCGCACACAGCGGCGACATCTTGGTTTAATCGTCCTGCTTCATCCACGAACCAGCGTGACACAGCCCCCATCGGCACAATACCCATACCCACTTCATTCGATACCAGCATCACCTCACCGACTGCACTCGCAAGCGCATTGAGCAATGCCTGCCGCTCCTGCGTGAATGCCGGCGGTGGTGTAATCGTTCCGACGTCCGGAAAGTCTGTCTTTCCTGAAAATAGACAGTTCGAAAGCCAGACTGTGAGGCAATCGATGATCACAATGGTATCTCTCCGGCTATATGTTTCAATTGCCGATCCCAAACTGAGTGGCTGCTCTACGGTAGTCCAGTGCGGTGGTCGTTGCTGCTGATGGTGAAGAATTCTTGACTGCATCTCTGGGTCAGACGAAGGACAAGCGGTGGCGATATACACAACCTGCTTTCCACCAGCACTCCTCTCTTGCACCATACGTTCAGCAAACCTGCTTTTACCCGAACGTGCACCGCCAAATACCAGCATATGCTTCATCATTACTCCGCTAAAAACAGACGCGCGACCATCGCTGGGTCAGAGGGGAAATACGCATGAAAATACGATGCCCTTGTATTGCCAACTTGGTACAGTGCTTCACCTTGCGCTCCATCACGCTGCTTACTGGCGTGAGAAAATGGCATCAGCGTCGTGTCGAACCGTGAATAATGGAATGTGTGCCCACGTAGAGCGAATGTGTTTGTAGTCTCTTTCGTCGAATCCGACCATTCCTGCCCGCCAAGCGCAGCCAGTCGTTGCTGCATGATGACGCGACCAGATAAAAGTCCTGCCATCGCCCAGGTCTGTCTGTTCTGGTCTGTTAATGCATCGGTCAGTACCATCATACCGCCACACTCCGCCCAAATAGGCAGTCCAGCTGCATGCGACCGCCGGACTGAATCGAGCCATTGCTGCGACCGCGTCAACGCCTCAGCGTGTAGCTCAGGATAACCGCCCGGCAAATACAGTGCATCGGCCTGCACTGGAATCGCTTCATTTGCTATCGGCGAAAAATAAATAAGTTCAGCGCCAAGATCTTGTAGACAACGCAGATTGGCTGGATATAAAAATGCAAAAGCTGCGTCGCGGGCGATGGCAATTGTTTTACCTTGCAGAGGCTTTGCTGATTCAACTGCATCGACAAGTGAATCAACATCGCTGTCAAACGATGTTTCCGGCAACGCACTCCAGGCATCCATGTTGAGCGATAATTGGTCAGCCATGCGATCCAGTATCGTATCGATGTCGGACACTTCTTGTGGCAATACCAGCCCTAAATGGCGCTCTGGTAAAACCTGCTCCTGCCGCATAAGACTGCCAAGTAAAGGAATATCCCGCATCGCTTCCGCCACCATCTTTGCGTGGCCTTCGGACGCCACACGATTGGCAATGACGCCAGCAAGATTGACCGGTCCAAAATCCCGCAAACCCAGTGCCAACGCCCCAACGGTCTGCGCCATGGCCGATGCGTCCAATACGGCCAAGACAGGAACGCCAAATGCCCGTGCCAGATCTGCTGAAGAGGGATTGCCATCATAGAGCCCCATCACGCCTTCGATCAAAATCACATCTGCACTTTGTGCCGCTTCTGCTAACATCGCTTGTGATGCAGCGTGCCCAACCATCCATAAATCCAGCGAGTACACTGGAGAGCCACAAGCGCGCTCCAGTATCATAGGGTCTATAAAATCAGGACCCGCCTTAAAAATACGAACAGTCTTTCCCAGTTTGACTAATTTTCTTGCGAGTGCTGCTGTGGTGGTGGTCTTGCCCTGCCCTGAAGCGATCGCCGACACCATAACAACCTTGGCTGAAGTGCTTACCATTCCACACCTGCCTGCGCAACGATACCGTCTTTAAATGCATGCTTAACGACTTGCATCTCTGTGACCGTGTCTGCAATCGCAATCAGCTCTGGCAGAGCGCCCCGACCAGTCACCACCACATGTTGCATTTCTGGTCTAGCATCCAAATCCTCGATCACCGTCTGAATGTCGAGATAGTGGTATTTGAGGGCGATATTGAGCTCGTCGAAAACAACCAACCCTATCGTCGGATCATTGAGAAATTTCTTCCCCTGCTCCCAGGCTTTCGTCGCCTTTTCGATATCACGTTCGCGATTCTGAGTTTCCCAGGTATATCCTTCACCCATGGCATAGAATTGCACTTCATCAGGGAAACGGCGCAAAAAGATTTCTTCACCGGTCGACATGGCACCTTTAATAAACTGTACAACGCCGACTTTCATGCCATGTCCCAGCGCGCGCATCACCATCCCAAAGGCACTTGAACTTTTTCCTTTGCCATTGCCGGTATGCACCAACAGCACGCCCGTTGTTCGCTGCGCCTGTTCTATTTTTTCGTCTATCAATGCTTTCTTGCGCTGCATGCGCCGTTGATGACGTGTGTTCAACTCGTCTATCTCAGTGGTGGAAGCAAGATCCTTGCTTGTGTCTGGTGATTCGTTAGAAATGTCAATGTTACTCATGATGATCCTGGTTAATCGCGGGGTAAAAACAGCGTTTGTCCGTGGTGGGTAAATCGTTCAATAGGATGTCCCAGACAATGACTCAATTGTTCTGCATCTAAAATTTGCTCAGCGGGCCCTGCCATCCAGCTGCCGTCCCCCATCAGTAGTAAGGCATGGGTCGCAATACGATAAGCCAGATTTAAATCATGGCTGACCATCACGACCGTTTTATTTTGTTCGCGGCATAACGTAGAGAACAACTGCATGACCCGGACCTGATGCGCCAGATCGAGGGCATTTGCAGGCTCATCTAATAACATGCATTGTGCATCCTGCGCCAGCAAAGCCGCGATGGCGACACGCTGCCGCTCACCGCCAGACAGGCTGCGTACATCACGCTGCGCCAGATCATCAACATCCAATTCACGCAGGGCTTGCATCGCGATATGCAAATCTGAATCAGACTCCCAGTACTGCGTTCCCTGGTAGGGATGACGAGCGCTTAAGACCGTATCAATGGCGCGATAAGCAAATGCATCGGTTCTATTTTGCGGCAAAAAAGCTCGCTCTCGGGCTAGCGCCAACAACGGCCAGTCACGCAGTGATTTATCGTGCAAAAAAATCTGTCCGGATTCAGCATCGCGCAAGCCAGCTAGGGTTCTTAGTAGAGTACTTTTACCCGCACCATTCCGACCGATAATGCACCAACACTCGCCCGCATTGATCGTCCAATTAAGGTGTTGTATCAGTTGACGGTTGCCAGCCTTAAGGCTCAGATCACGAATATCCATCAGCGCCTCCGCAATTGATGCAATTGAAGCAAAAACACCGGCACACCGATGATCGCTGTGATCACCCCAACCGGTAACTGCTGTGGCGCGACGGCGGTACGAGCGATAGTATCGGCTAACACCAGAAAACTCCCCCCAGCCAACGTGGCGGCAGGAATCAATAATCGGTGATCGGGCCCCAATGCAAAGCGACATGCATGTGGCATGATCAGTCCAACAAAACCAATACTACCAGCGGTACTGACAGCGCTTGCCGTCAATAATGCAGAGCAGAAAAATAACAGCTGCCGCAAACGCCCCACATTGACACCAAGTGTCGTCGCATTATCAGCATGCATTGCTGCCACATTAATACCCCGCGCATTGCGCATCGCGAACAAGAGCACGCCGACACCAATGATCCACGGCATATAACGTCCCTGTGTATTTGACAAATCTCCGATCATCCAAAAAACCATGCCACGCAAGCGGCTGTCAGGGGCAATGGACAACATTAAAGTAATCAACGCACCGCATCCGGAAGCAACGATCACACCAGTCAGCAATAAAACGGGGGCGCTGCCATCACTGCTGCCACTGCCGCGCAAATCGCGATAGGCGAGCGCAAATAGCAATAAAGCGACGATGATCGCGCCGGCAAACGCCGCCATGTCGACCATCCAGAATGTCCCATAAAACAAAATCATGGCCAAGGCGCCTACCGATGCGCCTCCCGAGATGCCGAGCACATACGGATCTGCTAACGGGTTACGCAATAAAGCCTGCATCAGGACACCAGACAATGCCAATGTCGCACCGGTAATAAAGCCCGTTAATGCACGTCCCAAGCGAAGTTCTAATAAACTTGCAGCAAGTGATGCAGGTTCACCACGAATCAGCTCGATCAAGGCTTGCCACAACTCACTAAGATTCAGACTTACTGAACCAGTAAGGCAAGCGATGATGATGCTCGCGAAGGCAATAAAAATTAAAAATGGGAGTACCACGCCAGCACGAATCGCCGCTGATATCGACGGCTGATGCGGTAGATGCGGCAGGTGCGGACGCTGACGAAAAGAAAAGAAAGACATGGGCGTTATGCCTGAACCATAAAATTGGGGGGGGGAGCGAGCACTCAATACACTCAGCGGTGACCACCCATTGCTTCAACTACAAAATTGACTGGTCATAGCAATTTAAGGTACCGACCAATCAACGCATCAAACATTTATTTTCAGATCTCATCGCAACGACTGCCCCTGCTGAAATCTGGCAAAGCTTTATACATCTCAAACAATACAAAACCGCCCCAGATAGCTGGAGCGGTTCTTCATATCATCCGAAAACGGACATAAACCCATCCCGGCAACGAACGACAAAGTAACCGAGAGGAGGTGTGCATGTTGTATTATTTAAAACCGTAATTCAGACCAACGTACACGTTGGAGCCAGGCGTGTTATAGCCATAAGCCAACGCATAGTTTTTATTCAATACGTTGTTCCAGCGAGCCAGTAAAGAAATGTCTTTTGTTACGGCATAAGTACCATACAAATTCATTAAGCTATAGCCAGCCAAAGTACGCACATTAGTAACGTTATCAAACCGATTGCCACTAAACAGTGTTTCCACACCAATTTTAGCTTTATTTATTGTGTATTCTGCCGCAAAGCTTGCATGTTGTTTTGCCCGACGCGCCAGACGTTTACCGGTTGTATCGTCCTCAGGATTTTGAATATCGAGAGAACCGCGCAACATCAGATCTGCCATGCGCGTGCTACCGCCCAGCGTAATACCTAACATCGTTGCTTGATCAACGTTGTAAGCACAACCATAGGGATGCGTAGACGTTTGCACAGGACAAACATTTGTACTGACGAGAAGATCAGTTGCCTTGTTTTGGTACACAACAGCACTTAACTGCGTCGTCAGATTCTCGTAGTAAATGCCAACTTCCGCATTTTTTGCTTTTTCAGGTTGATTGGTCGCAATGCCATAACCAGGATAGTAAAGCTCATTGTACGTGGGTGCACGGAAGCTGGTACCGTAGCTGGCATTGACTCGCCACTCTGATGTCAAACGGTAACCGTACGCAACACCTCCGGTGGAGTTGGAACCATAGACTGAGCTATTATCATTACGCACACTTACGCTGGCTAAATGCGCATCTTGTTTCCAAACATAAGAAGCAGCAACAGAATTTGTCGTGCGTTTCTGATTGAGTGCAGCTGTCGAGCCATTCACTTTTTCCTGACGGCTTTCTGCAATCAATTGCAAAACATCCTTACCTAATCTGATATCGTTCTGGAAACTGATCAGATTTTGATGCGTATCGATTTGACTTTGACCGTATGAAGCGTCCGTAAAATTGAGATTATTGGATTGCGCAAACTGCACATGCGAAGTCCACATATCATTGACTTTGACATTGCCGTAAACAGCGATAGTTTGCAACTGCTCAACGGAGTGGTCATCGTAAGATGGGCCTGAATCAAATTGCGCATTCAAGCGACTTTGCATAAATTTAATACCCGCTTCGTAACCTGGTGCGAGTTGCCAATTAAAACTGCCGCTCGCGCTATCAAGCTTGTAACCATCATTATCTGCGTTATAGCTATATTTACCAGCGCTAGGATTCGTTGCAGAGAAACCCGTATTGTTCTCATGCCCAACATTGAGGGCATAGTTAAATTCATTGCCCGACGAGCCAAAGACACCCGCCTGCATTTTACGTAAGCCATAACTACCAGCGCCAACTGATGCTGTCAGCGATATAGGGCCACTTCCTTTTTTTGTGAAAATCTGAATAACGCCACCCATCGCATCAGCACCATACAAGCTGGATAATGGCCCATAAACGATTTCGATATGATCAATTTGTCCCAATGGAATGGTTTCCCAACTGGCACCACCGACCGTTGATGAGCTGTAACGCACACCGTCAATCAATACAATATTTTGCGCATTGCTACCACCGCGCATCAACACGGAAGAAGTCGTTCCAGCACCGCCGTTACGCGTGATTTCAATGCCACGTTGTTGTTGCAGTAAATCAACTAAAGATTCGGAACCAGCTTGTGCGATTTGTTCGGAGGTAATGATGACGTTGTCGGCCAATACGTCCTTAGCGGCCTGAACCTGACGTCCAGCAGTCACAACGATGTTTTGAGCAGTACTATTGGAAACGGACTGAGCGAAGGAGGCAGCTGGAAAAGCAGCGGCCACGGCCAACGTAATGGCGAGAGGTTTTAATACAAGATTCATGCTAATGAGAATAAATAGATCACGCAGCCAACGTCCCCGCAGGCAGCCTAGAACAAAATAATCACGTAACAGAGGTGGTTCAGCTGATTGTCCCCAAAACTAATAAGTTCAGAACCAAAGTCAGTCAACAACGAAACTCCCCGTTCGTATTACTTCACGTATTCTGGCCGGTATCCGGGCTGACAAATATCACCATCTGACCTTCCCATGCAAACAAGCACAGTGGTATTGCAAGATGGCTGGCTCAACACGAAGTTGAACAATTTGTACACCGTTGCGGGGGCAGCACATTTATATTGCCTCGAAGCATTAAATTAATCTAGCCGATAGAGCAAGCGAAGAGCAATTTGAACCAAGAAGAAATTGATGTTTCCCGTTTAACCGCAAACATGAATATGTCTGCGAGCACCAAAACACCGCCATTTTATAGATGGATGGCACTGCGAGCAAGACAAGTCTTACCCTATCGATCAATCTGACTACTTACACAACCTGATTAATAGACAGTAAGACGATGCTTGGACGCAAGGAGAAGCTGTCGTAAGCCATCGAAATGAGGACGCGCCCAAATTAATAGGGCGACGTCAAAGTAAGCGTTAACTATTCTCAGACCACCGACATATTTTGACTTGTCATTGAAACCCAGGCACTGATTAATTCACCGTCGTTACTTGGTAAGCCACTTAGGGCAATGCCTATGCGGTAATTTTCGCCCTTCAACACTACGTGCTTTACTTCGCATTGACAACTGACATGAATAAGCTCTGCGCGGTTGGCCAGAGAAGGTATCTCGATAATGAGGGGGTATGTGACATCAAGAGATAAGCCTTGCGCGCACTCGAGCAAAAGACCGTTTTTGGAACTATTGACCGCGTTACACACGATGAGTCGACCATCTTTGAGTTTGACGCCAGCACGCCAGGTGACGTTGACTCGGGGGGCTTTTCGTAGTTCTATCATATGCGTCACACCATCAAGGTACACACTACACTTTAAACCCCAAAATGCGCCAAATCTCATCGAGTGCCAGCATGACGAACCCCAGGGAGCATATTTACATGACGAGATTTTATTTGCCACTTTTGATGGCGTCATCCCGTTAAAACAACAACGGTATTTACGTCAAAAACAGAGACGTGTTCATCAAAAAAACACAAAAATAGTAGCATCACTAAAGTAGGGTTGTCTCTGTGCACGACGCGAATTCGAAACGCTGTTCCATTTGCGCCACACGTTTTGCTAAGCTGACAACCGTATCACCCTGCTGCCAAGCCGCCAAGATCCTGATGACGCCCGCATGAGAAACGATCACTGCCTGCTCCATGGACTGTTTTTGCAAATCAGCAATAAATGCCATTACCCGCTCAACCATTTGCAATAGCGTTTCCCGCTTGCCTGGCGAGTAACCAACAACATCCGCCGCCCAGGCATCGATCTGATCACGAGGTATCAGATCCCATGCTTGCATTTCCCACTCACCAAAATGAAGCTCTAGAAGGCGCTCATCAATAACAGGATTGGGATGCAAATGATTTGCTAAGTTGAGACACCGCGATAATGGACTGGTAAACACTGGCAATGAGCCAGACCAGCGCCGGCGCAGGGTTTCAGCGCAGACGCCGATATCGTCGGCACTCGTCGGGACGTCGGTCTGACCATAGCAAATACCTGCTGGAATAAGCGGTGCGGTATGCCGGATCAGGTAGAGATACATGATCAGACTGGTGCGTGAGCCAGCAAGCCAAGGTAAAAAACAACTTCGGTCAATTGCTGAACCGCACCGAGGCAGTCACCGGTATACCCGCCAATCCGGCGAACGAACAAACGTGCAAACCAGAACGCCGACAGCGGCATCAAGATCAAAGCGGGCAACAACCGCTCAACGACTACCGGTTGCCACAACAGAATGGCAGCCAGCGGTACTAGCACACTCAGACAGGCAACACCAAACTCATTGGAACTCATAAATTGCGCAAGCGGCTTTGCCTTCCCTTCGTGTCTGGCATAGTCAAGCAACCAGATTAAGCTGCAAGAGAGCAGGCGAGAAAGCGGATGCGCAATCAGCAGTGCTGGCACTACCAACACAGCAGGCAAACTCACCAACAATACAAATTTCAACAACAACATCAGGCAAATACCAATCGTCCCATAAGCACCGATCCGCGAGTCTTTCATGATGATAAGGACGCGCTCTGGCGTAGTTCCTCCACCAAAACCGTCACAGACATCAGCAAAACCATCTTCATGAAACGCACCTGTGACCCAGATGCCGGCAACCATCGACAACACAACTGCGACAGCTGGCGGCCACCATTGCAATACCGCGATATAGACACCGCTCACAACACCACCAACCACCCAACCAACCGCAGGAAAATAACGTGACGACTGTTGTAACCAGGCCGCCTCAAATCCAACCCAATGTGGAATCGGGATACGGGTAAAAAACTGCAACGCGATAAAAAATAACCGCAGTTGATGCAAGCACTGTTGGCGTAGATGGGCAATCATCAAATTAGCTCAATCTACGCTTTTTTCGCTGACTTGCGCAGTACCGAAGGTCGCCATTTGGTTCAGGAAATTAACAGCAGCCTGCACCATCGGATACACCAAAGCGGCACCAGTCCCCTCACCCAGACGCAAATCAAGTTGCAACACAGGGTTGACATCCAACTCCTTGAGCATGCGTGCATGACCACTTTCATCCGATTGATGAGAGAAGACGCAATAATCGAGAATCGCCGGCTCCATCCTTGCGGCCACCAGCAACGCACTAGTGACAATGAAGCCATCAATCAGCAATACCATGCGTCGCTCCGCTGCAGCCAGCATTGCCCCCACCATCATCGCGATTTCGAAGCCGCCAAAACAAGCCAGCACATCGAGTGGCGCACTTACCTCAGAATGCAAATTGACCGCGGCTTCAATCACTTTCTGCTTATGCAAAATGCCGGCCGTTGTCAGGCCCGTACCTGCACCAACGCAATCCGCAACCTGCACGCTGGTCAGTTTATGCATTACCGCCGCAGCAGCGGTCGTATTGCCAATGCCCATCTCGCCAAAACCAAGCACATTCCCCTTCAAGACACTGACGAGATCTCGCCCATGCTGCAATGCCACCTGACATTGCGCAGCACTCATCGCAGGTTCTTTAGCGAAATTACGCGTCCCTGGCGCCACTTTGCGTTGATGAAGTACATCACGCTGACCAAAATCGTGGTTCACACCTGCGTCAACAATGTGTAGTTCAATACCATTCTGACGCGCAAAGACATTGATTGCAGCACCTCCGGCTAGGAAGTTTTCTACCATCTGCCAAGTCACATCTTGCGGAAAAGCAGAAATACCTTCGGCGACAACACCGTGATCGCCTGCAAAGACGATGATCGCTGGCGATTTCAGTACTGGCGCAACGGTTTGCTGGATCATCCCAATTTGTGCAGCTAACTGTTCGAGCCGTCCAAGACTACCCAATGGTTTGGTTTTATTGTTAATCGCAGCAGTTAACGCTGCGTCCAGATCGGTGTTCTTTGTTGTGCTAATGCTCGCCATCATGGGATATCAGTAGTAAAAACGATTAAATAAAATAACGGACCAAGTCGCCACAGCGATGATCAATGTCAACAATACGGCAGCGCTGCCGAAGTCTTTTGCATTTTTTGATAGCGTGTGACGCTCCAGAGACACACGGTCTACGACAGCCTCAATCGCAGAGTTAAGTAACTCAACGACCAGTATCAGCAACAAGACAGCGATCATCATTAATTTTTCAAATGCGGACACAGGCAAAGCCAGGGCCGTCACGATACCAATAACGACCAGCACTAGCTCTTGTCGGAATGCATGTTCATTTTTCCAGGCCGATTTAAAGCCATCGATAGAATAAAAGAAGGCGGAAAATATCCGCTTAACACCACTTTTGCTTTTAAACTCACTTACTTCTTGTTCTTTGGCGGCCATAGTTCATCCTTAATACATGGGACTACTATTCAATGACGAGAAATTGACCAACAATATGTCATTTCTCTCATCCCCATCTAGCAGCGTTATTAAGCCGATCACGCCTATCTGAGGGATACTCGTCAACAGACTGATCAGCTACCGAATGCATGTTGCCGCGAATTTTACATGACAATGCGGCTCAGTTTTTTCTTATTGTCACGTAAAAAAGCTTTACTTTGATGACATGCAAGCATAATCAAAAAGAATGTATAAAAAATAAAAAAATAGAAAAAAATAGAAAGAAATAGAAAGAAATAGAAAAAATGTCTCACAACGCAAGCTATTAAGCCTGCTGCACCGCATCGTCAAAAAGAGACAAGACGCATAATAAAGACCAATTCATTCGCAAAATTACATCATTTTGAACAGAATCACGACGATTAATGACATTTTACAACGCGAATCAATGACGAACTTTTCACATTGTGGTATAACAGTTCTATTGCATTGCATCACAGATCCTATGAAAATCGACGCTCCAGCTTCAGATAAAACTTCTATTCAGGTCATAGAACGCATGGTTTCTCTGCTTGATGCGCTATCGCGCTATCAAGACCCTGTCAGCCTCAAAGAGCTGGCAATTGTCACAGGCCTACACCCTTCAACCGCCCACCGCATACTCAATGACCTCGTAACTACCCGTTTTGTTGATCGGGCAGAAACAGGTTACTACCAGTTAGGGATGCGTTTATTGGAATTAGGTAACATCGTAAAAAGCCGTCTCAACGTACGTGAAGCTGCACTCGATTTTATGCGTACCTTGCATCGCCATACCGGCCAGACCATCAATCTGTCGGTACGTCAGGGCGATGAGATTGTCTACATTGATCGTGCATTTTCAGAACGCTCAGGTATGCAGGTGGTACGTGCGATTGGTGGACGCGCACCGTTGCATCTGACATCGACAGGTAAATTGTTTTTGTCTCTAGATGAGCCAAAAGCCATCCGAGCTTACGCCACCCGCACCGGACTCTCTGGCCATAATAAAAACTCCATTACTGATCTGGCTAAGTTGGAGAAAGAATTAGCCGAAGTACGGATAAAAGGTTACGCAAGAGATAACGAGGAGCTCGAATTAGGTGTGCGATGTATGGCTGCCGGCATCCATGACGATAGCGGCAAAATGATCGCAGGGTTATCCATCTCCGCCCCAGCTGATCGTCTGCAAGAGGACTGGCTCAGCAATCTTACTGACACAGCACAGCAGATTTCAATTGCATTAGGCTATAACCCAGTCTGAGTGCACAAGGCGCTCACACCGATGACTGGGCAGACATCGAAGAAACAGTTCTGCTACAGATAAAAAGCGCTACGCATCCTATCTGTAGTCAGATCACTGACATCACGGCTCAACTTGCACTCATACTTTAAACCCAAAACGCTCTAATCGCGGCAAGTAATAATGATCGCCATTCAAAGAAAACATCAAACGCTTCACCTGGCCCGTAATTAATTCTCGCTTTACCAAACCGATATAGCGTGAGTCTTTACTATTATCGCGATTATCGCCCAGCATCATGTATTGCCCCTCGGGCACTTTGACTGGTGCGAACGTCCGGATGGCAAAGCGATCAGGCATAACGATGATGTTATGATCAAGACTTCCGAGGCGCTCTTTATACACCAGTTGTTCGCCAGAAAATTCACGTTGCGGCGTCAAATGGTCGTCGCTCAGCATCGAGATCGGCTCGTAGTTCGCAGCCTGGCCGTTGATATACAAATGTTCATCGCGCATTTCTACGATATCACCCGGCAAAGCGACAAGGCGTTTGACCAGACGAACCCCATCTTCCGGCGAAGTGAAAGTAACGATATCACCGCGCTTAGGATCATCGAGGCGTTTAACGATCACATCCGTAAATGGCACTTTCAGGTCGTATGCGATACGGTCACAAATAACCCGATCACCTTCGAGTAAGGTGGGGTACATAGAACTGGAAGGCACTGAATAATAATCAGCGAGCGCACTTCTGACCAAGGCCATGCCCAACATAAACACTAAAAACCCTTTATTGTCGGCAACTATTTTTTTAATATTCATCGTCTTTGCTCCTTGTTGTCTGGAAATTCGCTCAAGTAAATGACTTGCACTCAAGCTTCTCTTTGCCTGAAGTCTCTTTTGGACAAAAAAATACCCCGAAAGTTCGGGGTATTTTTAAATTACAAAATAGAAATTATTTTGCGCTCATCAGTGCAACTGTTGTATCCAACATACGGTTGGAGAAGCCCCACTCGTTGTCGTACCAGCTGGAAACTTTCACCAGACGACCATTCACTTTAGTCAATGTTTCGTCATAAGTAGAAGATGCTGGGTTGTGGTTGAAGTCAACGGAAACCAACGGTGCTGTGTTGTAATCCAGGATACCTTTCAACGCGCCTTCAGATGCGTCCTTCAATACTTTGTTAATTTCTTCGACTGTTGTGTCGCGTTTAGCGATGAAAGTCAGATCAACAACAGAAACGTTGATGGTTGGAACACGCATTGCGTAACCATCCAACTTGCCATTCAATTCTGGCAATACCAGACCAACTGCTGCAGCTGCACCAGTTTTTGTCGGGATCATGCTCATTGTTGCTGAACGTGCACGACGCAAATCTTCATGCATAACATCAGTCAATACCTGATCGTTGGTGTATGCGTGGATCGTTGTCATCAAACCGCTTTCGATACCGATCGCATCGTTCAGTGGTTTTGCCAATGGTGCCAAGCAGTTTGTTGTGCAAGAAGCGTTAGAGATCACTGTATCTGTTGATTTCAGAACACCGTGGTTCACGCCGTACACAACTGTTGCGTCAACATCTTTACCGCCTGGAGCGGAGATAATGACTTTCTTTGCGCCGCCAGCCAAATGAGCAGATGCTTTTTCTTTGGTTGTGAAAAAGCCTGTGCATTCCAGAACGACGTCAACGTTGAGTTCACCCCAAGGAATGTTCGCTGGGTTACGCTCAGCAAACACTTTGATTTTGTCGCCATTGACGATCATTGTGTCGCCTTCTACGCTCACTGTGCCAGGGAACTTGCCGTGGGCTGTGTCGTAGCGTGTCAGGTGGGCATTGGATTCAGCATTGCCGAGATCATTGATAGCAACGATCTGGATTTCATTTTTGAATTTGCCACCTTCATAGTGAGCGCGAAGGATGTTGCGGCCGATACGGCCATAGCCGTTAATTGCGACGCGAATCGTCATGTTTTTATCTCCAAAGGACTTTACAACAATAAATAAACAACAAAATAACCTGTTATTACTGACACCTGACGCTGAGACCACCGCATCTACTGCGTCGACTATGTCCGCTACGCCCGCAGATTCAACTTATCTGTGAGCAGTCTGCGCGCGATCTACCTAATGTACTGCCGACGAAGTAGGCATTGCATTCACCGAGGCCATAAGGACAGACAAATCACGCCAGCCGTAACCGACCTCATTCAAATCAATACCATCCCAGGTAAATGCCTGCTTGTGGAGTTCAACACCGCCTAAGTCTTCATAGAAATTTTTGGCAATCGCGTTACCAGAAATCACCCACACCAACAAGCTTTGCGCTCCCTGCGCCTGCAAGGTACGTGCTACTTTTTGCACCATCCGGCGACCAATACCAGAACGTTGCCAAGCCGGACGCAAATAAATTGCCGTCAGTTCCGCTTGCATACCGAATTTCGCTTCAGGCAGTACCATGCCAGAGGCGAAGCCAATAATGTGGCCCTCACTTTCAGCCACATAAACGCAAACACGGTCACCAGCAGCTGGAAGCGCTTCGAGAATCTGCTTCCAATGCAAGAAGCTATCCTCAATCCGCATCTGATCCAGATAAGTATCTGGAATCATGCCGCGATAGGTCGTTTGCCAACTATCAACTCGTACCGCAGCAATCGCTTCTGCGTCTGCTACAGTAGCACGACGTAAACTGACTTCTTTGATACTGCTCATCATGTCAGTCATTTTACTTAAGCTAGGGTTGCTTTGACTTTGGCAACGACGTTGTCAACAGTAAAGCCAAACAACTTAAACAACACGCCAGCAGGAGCAGATTCACCGAAGGTATCAATACCGACAACCGCACCTTCTAAACCAACATATTTGTACCAGAAGTCCGTTACACCAGCTTCTATCGCAATACGTGGCAAGCCTTTGCCCAGAACTGCTGATTTGTATGCAGCATCTTGACGATCAAACACATCGGTCGATGGCATAGAAACAACACGTACTGCGATACCCTGCTCAGCCAGCGCCGCTGCGGATTTCACGGCTAATTCAATTTCAGAACCTGTAGCAATCAAGACTGCTTTGGCATTTGCGACGTCTTGCAAGACATAACCACCACGTTGGATGTCAGCGATTTGTTGCGCGCTACGCTCTTGGTAAGGGAGATTTTGTCGAGAGAAAATCAGCGTGGATGGGCCATCATTACGCTTAACAGCGTGTGCCCATGCTGCCGCAGATTCTACGGTGTCGCACGGACGCCAGTTATCCAGATTCGGGATCAAACGCATGCTGGAGATGTGTTCTACGGATTGATGCGTAGGACCATCTTCACCCAGACCGATAGAATCATGCGTAAACACGAACAGTGTACGGATTTTCATCAGCGCAGCCATACGAATCGCATTGCGGCTGTAATCAGAGAATGTCAGGAAAGTCGCGCCGAAAGGGATGTAGCCGCCATGCAAAGCAATACCGTTCATCATCGCGCTCATGCCAAATTCACGCACACCATAGTTGATGTGATTACCAGCCTGATTGCCACGCACCGCAACGCATTCTTTCCAGTTCGTCAGATTAGAACCGGTCAGATCAGCAGAACCGCCCAAGAACTCTGGCAAGGATGGCGCGAAGGCCTGAATCGCATTCTGGCTGGCCTTACGGGTAGCGATGTTTTCTTTTTTATCAACGCATGCAGCAATCGCCTTTGCCACGACTTCATCAAAATTGGCTGGTAAGTCGCCCTTCATACGGCGGGTCAGTTCAGCCGCTTTTTGTGGGAATTGTGCGGTGTACGCTGCAAATTGTGCATTCCAGTCGCCTTCAACTTGTGCGCCGGCAGCTTTGGCATCCCATGCAGCATATACATCAGCAGGCATTTCAAATGGCGCGTAGTCCCAACCGATGTTCGCACGTACCGCAGCGACTTCTTTGTCGCCCAATGCAGCACCGTGCACGTTGTGCGTGCCTTCCATGTTCGGCGAACCTTTACCGATAATGGTTTTGCAGCAAATCAAGGTTGGCTTATTAGATGTTTTAGCAGCAGCAATTGCTGCATCAACAGCCACCGCATTATGACCGTCTACCGCACGGATCACGTTCCAGCCATACGCTTCAAAACGTTTTGGTGTGTCGTCAGTGAACCAGCCTTCAACGTGACCATCGATAGAGATGCCGTTGTCATCCCAGAAAGCGATCAATTTATTGAGTTGCAGCGTACCAGCTAACGAGCATGCTTCGTGAGAAATGCCTTCCATCAGGCAACCGTCGCCCATGAACACGTAAGTGTGGTGGTCAACTACATTCAGACCCGCTTCATTGAATTCAGCAGCCAGAAGCTTTTCAGCCAATGCCATACCGACGGCATTAGTGATGCCTTGCCCCAGAGGACCAGTGGTCGTCTCTACACCCGGTGTCACGTGAACTTCAGGGTGACCTGCGGTTTTGGAGTGCAATTGACGGAAGTTACGGATCTCGTCCATCGACAGATCGTAGCCTGTCAAATGCAATAAAGAGTAATGCAACATCGAACCATGACCATTCGACAACACAAAACGATCGCGGTTTATCCACGTTGGATTCGATGGATTGTGGCGATAGTGACCTTTCCACAATGCAACAGCGATATCAGCCATGCCCATTGGCGCGCCCGGATGACCGGAATTGGCTTTTTGTACCGCATCCATCGACAACGCGCGGATCGCATTTGCCATTTTAGAAAGAGTTGCTGGTTGTATAGTTGAAATCATGGCGGTAGAAGATAGTTTGAGAAGACTGGTCAGTAAAGCCTGAAGGAAAAATCAAATTCAGACCCTGCAAAGCCCAATATTTTACCAGAGCACGAGGTCACTTAATACAGATATTCCCTATTGAGCTTGCTTCAAAGTCCAGTTAAGCGGCATCAGGATGCATAATAAATTTCATTAAAAACAACTAAATAGAAGTTATAACAATATACCTTCAATGAAACTTACGCAAAATTATTCCATCAAGTCATCACAAATAACACTAAATCCCTGCTCCAAAGCTATCAAGCTACCAGCGTGATCGCATTTCAATCCTGATGTACTGAAATCGCCAGATTCACCGCGTGGACGATATAATCCAAGAAATATACGAGGACAACAAAAAGAGAACCTCGAGGATATTTCTTCAATTATGCAAGGTCACATCGCACTGCAAACGTTGACAGAAAAATTAAACCAAGTCACTCACCACGAATAAGCGCCATTCACTATGCCTCGTTTTTTTTGCGACCAATCCCTAACATTAGGCGCCACCATCTCTCTGCCAACCGACGTGGCACATCACGTGTTTGTGCTGCGTCTACAAATTGGCGACATCATTCATCTGTTTAACGGGGAAGGTGGTTGCTTTGTCGCCAGCCTGACGGAGATTGAAAAAAAACGGGCCAGTGCAGAATTAAAACTGTTTTTACCAGATGAAGTCGAGTTACCTTATTCCCTCAGTCTCGCACAAGCCTTGCCTGAGGGGAGCAAAATGGATTGGATCATTGAAAAAGCAGTTGAACTGGGTGTCACAGCAATCCAGCCCTTAGCGTCGCAACGATGCGTCGTCCGGTTATCGGCAGAACGCGCTGAAAAGAAAGTCGAGCACTGGCGCGGCATCATCAGCGCCGCAGCGGAACAATGCGGACGCAACCGACTTACACATCTGACAGCACCGATGGATCTCAGCAAATGGCTAGCACAGCAAGATATGCATCAGCGCATTATGCTATCACCACGCGCCGATCAGTCGCTCACTGACTGGGCAAAACATCACCCGCCGCAAGCTGTCGCGCTATTAATTGGTCCTGAAGGTGGCCTCAGTGATGACGAAGAACGGCTCGCGAGTCGCCACGGTGTGTTATCACTATCGATGGGTCCGAGAATTTTGAGGACAGAAACTGCTGGTCTGGCAGCTGCATCTATTCTCAATGCGGCTTGGGGTGGAATGTAGGTTGTTTTTTTGGGGGCACAAGTTTCTCCGCGCCCGCGTAAGCGGGAGTTTCGTGTCGCTTCCTTGCTTTGGTAATCGGTGACAATCTATTCTGGTCACTGTCTGCCATTCACTTCACGCCAGAACCATTGAGCATCAGTGTTTTAATCATTCCGACCGGCGCACTGCCATATCCCAGGAATTGCTCATGGAATTGTTTGAGCTTGAATTTGTCCCCCTGTTGTTTTTTCAGTTCCTCGCGCAAATCAAGGATTTCACTAAAACCGCTGAAGTAGCTCGCTAATTGCACGGAAGAATACTGCACACGCTGCCATTTTCCATCGGCTTCTGCCTGTGTCTGGAAAGCATGATTAATCAGGAAATCTTTTGCCTGCACTTCAGTCATTCCCAGCACATGCACGCTGTAATCAAGGATGGTATTGCATACTGCACGCAAATTCCATTTGTAATACATCAACCACATTTCTGGAGAGTTCTCGCCATATCCTGATTCCAACATCATACGTTCACTATAGACCGCCCACCCTTCAATCATGGCACCATTACCAAACAGTGTCTTGATAACAGACGGCGACTGGTTTGCGTGTTGCAACTGAGTATAGTGACCAGGAATGGCTTCATGAATACACAGAATTTGCAATACCCAGCGATTATATTCACGCAAGGTGCTCTCAATTTTTTCAGCAGATTGCCCATCAAATGGCGTGACGTTAAAGTAGGTATTATCGTGTGGACGAAAAATCCCCGGCGCCTCAATCGACGCAATCGTCACGCCGCGTTCATACTCCGGCGTCTCACGAACGATTAACGGTTTTTTACTGTCCAGCTCCAACAAATCATGGTCTTTGATCCATTTTTCTAACACCGGCAGTTGCTGGCGAATAGCGGGAAATAGCTCTTCGCCTTTGATGTGTTGCTCAGACAGTTTAGCGATCACCATCGCAATTTTTTGTACACGATCGTCTGGCTTAGGCTGATCGCCCATGGTTTTAGACCAGAGTTGATCGGCGAGTTTTTCCATATTGCGATGCGCCTCATCTTTCGCCGCTAACGCCCGCTGATAAGTCTGCTCGGCGGTGAAGGAGGATTGAATATCAGCTTTAAATTTACCTTCATACCGCTCTTTCCCGATACGGAATGAACGCGCTGTATCAGGCGTCAGATGTTTTGCCGTCTCGGTCAAAAAGGCAACATAATCATTCAGTGCTTCACGGGCATTTTTTAAACCAGTCTGAAGCGCTTGTTTCTGCTGAGTCGTTAGATTTTCTTGCGCTGCAGCTTGTTCAAGTTCGGATAATACTGTCAACGCACCGGCGCTTTGCTGAATTGCCAGTTGTGTATGCTCTATTGTCGGTGAATGGATGCTCGCTTTTGCAGCCGCATAATACGCAGAAACCGCCTGCAGACGACGTATGGCGATACGTACCCGTTCTGCTTTGGGGGCAAAATCGGTATTCAGAATCGCATCAAAATTACCCGCGATATTATGTTGCGTTGGATTCCACTCAAATTCACGAAATTGGGTCAGATACCAGCGTGTCCCCTCAAGATACTGACGCATCAACACCAGATCTGTCTGGTCATTGACGGATAAAGTCTCGCTAGAAACGATCAACAAATGGGTCAACCAGCGATCAATAAACTTCAGATATTGATCCCGAGTCGCCTGATCTGGCAAGGTCAACTTTGCCGCATCGGTGTACTTTCCGGCGGCCATCGCCATATCCGGATCCTGCTTCCACAGCGCGACCAGAAACTCCTGTTTTAATCGAGTAAATGCAGATGCACTTACCGATGCCGTTGCAGCAGTTGATCGTGTTCTCGCAATGCCGTCGGCATGGGCAACAGGCGTTATCTCAGAGGTAGAAATCAACGTTGCAATCGCTGCACGGTAGAAATGTTTTTGCATGGTTTTCCAGGAGTTCAATGCTGTCGATAAAAGAGGAAAGTGGACAGGTTACTTAATATATTTATACAGATAGCCTAACATAAGCTTATTAGACGCAAAATCCCATCCCTTATAAACAATTTATTATTCGGAAATGGGGTAAAGGTTTTCCGTAAATCTTGCCTTATTCGGTCAATTTGCAGTCATTTCTTTGCTACACTGCTGTCTTAGTCACGTTCAATCTCCATATCGCCCATCAATCGGGCGACTTCCATAAGAAAATAATGAATTCCCCTTCTCCGCAATTGCACTGGATAGAAAACGACGAACCCCGCTCATGCCGTTGGCATGCAGAAAACGGAGCGCCACCGCCTAAACGGGTGCAGATCGCAGATGACCGGATGAATACCGAAACCGCCTACAAACTCGCCTGCGAGGGTACAGCTTTACTTTGGCGTGGGGATTTCCATAACGGCAAGCAATTGCTGCAATCACTGGCTCGACGGATTGATAAAAAACCCGCCAGTAAAAAAGCAAAGATACCAACTAGTGCGTCTGAAGCATTTCATTTATATCGCCAGGCACAATCGCAGCGAGCACGCGTCTTGGCAATGGTGCTGATTCCGTTTGAAGCGGATTACGGCATTTCATTACGTCGCGCGCCGGATGTCAGACTCGCCTGCACCGAAGTCTACGGCCCGCCCAGCGACGCCTTCGTTGCTTCATTACGAGAATTATTAGGGCTCATTGGCGCGCATGAGTGGCGTAAAAATGGCGTCGCGATTAAGGCACTGGATGCAAAAATTCATCCGTATTACGGCGTCTTCTCGCCAGTACGCGGCGAATACATCGATCTCGTTGCGAAAGCGCCACTACCCTCTACGGAACTTGCTTTTGATATCGGTGTCGGTACCGGCGTGTTATCTGCCATATTGGCAAAACGTGGAGTGAAAAAAATCGTTGCCACAGACCAGGACAAGCGCGCCCTCGCCTGCGCCAACGAAAATCTGCAAACATTAGGCTTTTTAAATCAGGTCACGCTGCAGGAAACCGATTTATTTCCAGAAGGACGTGCACCGTTAGTCGTGTGTAATCCGCCGTGGGTACCGGCACGCCCGAATTCGCCAATTGAATATGCAGTCTATGATCCAGACAGCCAGATGTTAAAGCGCTTTCTGGCAGGCGTGGCCGAACATCTTGCACCACACGGGGAAGCATGGCTGATCATGTCAGACTTTGCACAACATTTGGGATTACGTAGCAGCGAAGAGTTCTTTAGCTGGATTGACGCTGGCGGTTTAACGGTCATCGGCAAAATGGACATTAAACCACAACATGCAAAATCGACGGACGCAACGGACCCCTTACATGCTGCTCGGGTAAAAGAAGTCACCTCGCTGTGGCGTTTAAAATTGAAATAATATTCCATCAAGGCAATCACGTTATATAAAATACGCCACCAACGTTCGCAGGCACGCTCGTGCCTGCGACGGCTTTCAAATTGAATCGACTTATCATGAATAAACCAGCCCGCATCCTCACCTTCAAATGCAAAAAATGCAGCAAATCTGTACAAGTATTCTTGCAAAAAGTATCCGCCTGCTCTCATATCCAGCCGTACCAAGGTATCTGCACTTGCGGTGAAGTGATGAAACATGCAACGGGAAACAAAGATGCTGTTGAATCCTTTCTGAGCTCAGATAGTGTTACTTGGTCACATCACCACTGATCATCTGGTTGATTTAACACGGCCCCGTCGGTGTGATAATTTCTTACTAAAAATCAATTGTCTTTTTACCACCCATATGAGTCCAGTGGTGAAAAAGTTACCTAAAAAACATCCTTGTGCAGTTCAAGCCTGATTCGACTGCTTTTCAAGCCGTAACGCCGTGTGATTAACCACGAGAATCGGCTTTTTCAAGGCGAATCAAGGCTATTCACTGCGAAGTCATTTATAATCTACCGCTTTGCAGCAGTTTTCTGGAAACAATGAAGGTATTTCGCGGACTTCCAAATGAAGCCTCCCGTGCTCCCTGTGCACTGGCGATAGGCAATTTTGATGGTGTACACTTGGGACACCAGACTTTGCTCGCGCATTTACGTGCTGCGGCAAACCGTTTGAACCTAGAATCAGCGGTGATGACCTTTGAACCTCATCCACGTGCATTTTTTGCAAAACTCGCTGGTGATCTCTCTCTCGCGCCGACTCGAATTGCTAATTTACGTGACAATTTATCATCACTAAAACGTGCAGATGTAGATCGTGTGATCGTTGAACACTTCAATGCCCATTTTGCCTCGTTGTCACCACACGACTTTATCAAGCAGATCCTTGTCGATGGCTTGCACGTCAAATGGCTGATGGTTGGCGATGATTTTTGTTTTGGTGCTAAGCGTGCAGGTAACATTGCCATGTTGGAAGAAGCCGGCAAGCAATACGGTTTTGAAGTCGTGACCTTGCCTGCTGTGCAGAACAAAGGCGTCAGAATATCGTCTTCAGCGGTACGGACTGCGCTGGCGGCTGGTGATTTTAACGAGGCCAAAGACTTACTCGGCCATCCTTACCGGATTTCTGGTCATGTGATTCACGGTCAAAAACTAGGACGCACAATCGGCTTCCCAACGCTTAATCTGCGCATTGCGCACCATCGCCCTGCTGTCGTTGGCATTTTTATTGTACAGGTGCATGGTCTCTCTGAGCAGCCACTGCCAGCGGTTGCCAGCCTTGGTGTCCGGCCAACGGTCGACGACAGTGGTCGTGTGTTACTGGAAACGTATGTCTTCAACTATCAGGGCAATGCCTATGGTAAGGTCGTACAAATCGAGTTTTTAAAGAAACTGCGTGACGAAGAAAAGTACAGTGATCTGGAAACGCTGACTGCCGCGATCAACAACGACGCTGACCAAGCACGCGCCTATTTTGCAGCGACTTCCCGCATTCCGGCCAGCAACGCGACCGACCGAATTTGAAGAAACTCTCAGCCGTTTCTTCTTCCTCTATTTATAAAAGAAAATTCATCATGTCCGAAAATAAAACAGCTAAAGCTGCGAGCAAATACCCGGTTAATATGACCGAAACACCATTCCCCATGCGTGGCGATCTCGCTAAACGCGAACCAAAATGGGTTAAGGAATGGCAAGAAAAAAATATCTATCAACGGATTCGTAAAGCCAGTGCTGGTCGTCCTAAGTTTATTCTGCACGACGGCCCACCGTATGCGAATGGCGATATCCATATTGGCCACGCCGTTAATAAAATCCTGAAAGACATGATTATCAAAGCACGCAGCATGGCTGGCTTTGATGCACCGTACGTACCAGGCTGGGATTGCCACGGGATGCCAATTGAAATTCAGATCGAAAAATTGTTCGGTAAAAACTTGCCGGTCAATGAAGTTCAATCCAAAGCCCGCGTTTATGCTGAAGAGCAGATCGGTCGCCAGAAGGCTGACTTTATCCGCCTAGGCGTGTTAGGTGAGTGGGACAATCCCTACAAAACCATGAACTTCAGCAATGAAGCCGATGAGTTGCGTGCGCTCGGTCAATTGCTGGAAAAAGGCTACGTCTATCGTGGTCTGAAGCCAGTTAACTGGTGTTTTGATTGCGGTTCGGCGCTGGCTGAAGCTGAAGTTGAATACGAAAACAAACGTGACCCGTCGATCGACGTTGGCTTTCCGTTTGCCGAACTTGACAAGCTGGCACAAGCCTTTCAGTTAGATAAACTGCCGCATGACAAAGGTTATTGCGTGATCTGGACCACCACACCGTGGACCATTCCGTCAAACCAAGCCTTGAACATGCATCCGGAAATCACTTACGCGCTCGTAGAAACTAGCCGTGATGGTGCACCGTTATTGTTGATCATCGCCAAAGATCTGGTGGAAACCAGCTTGGCAAAGTACGAACTCGAAGGCAAAGTGATCGCTACTTGCCTCGGAGCCGCGTTGTCTGAAATCAAATTCAAACATCCATTGTCTGCACTCGATGCAGGCTATGACCGTTACTCTCCTGTGTACATGGGTGACTATGTCACGCTCGATAGTGGTACTGGCGTTGTTCACTCCGCACCTGCTTACGGTATCGAAGATTTCCAGTCATGCAAAGCGCATGGCATGAAAGATGACGACATCATCGCGCCTGTCATGGGTGATGGTAAATTTGCGTCGACACTGCCATTCTTTGCTGGCATGACCATCTGGGAAGCATCCAAGCCGATCTGCGAAAAACTACGCGAAGCTGGTGCCTTATTCTCATTGAAGATGTTTGACCACAGCTACATGCATTGCTGGCGTCATAAAACACCGATTATCTATCGTGCGACGTCGCAATGGTTCGCCAGTATGGACAACACACCAAACGATGGCGCTACCAGCCTGCGCGAAACAGCACTCAAAGCCATTGATGAGACAGCGTTTTTCCCGAGCTGGGGCAAAGCTCGCCTGCACGGCATGATCGCGAATCGTCCAGACTGGACGCTGTCACGTCAACGTCAATGGGGCGTGCCAATGGCATTCTTCTTGCACAAAGAAACGGGCCAGTTGCACCCACGTACTCCAGAATTGCTCGAAATCATTGCCAAACGCATCGAAACCGAAGGCATCGAAGCCTGGCACAAAATCGAGCCATCAGATTTATTGGGTGACGAAGCGTCAATGTATGTCAAAAACCGCGATACGCTCGACGTTTGGTTTGATTCTGGTGTCACGCACAAAACGGTCTTACGTGGTTCACATAAAGAACAATCCGCTTACCCTGCCGATCTGTACCTCGAAGGGTCCGATCAGCATCGCGGCTGGTTCCACTCTTCTCTGCTGACTGCTTCCATGCTGGATGGACACGCGCCTTACAAAGCCTTGCTGACACACGGTTTCGTGGTTGATGGCGAAGGCAAGAAAATGTCGAAGTCCAAAGGTAATGTGGTTGCGCCACAAAAGATCTCCGATACCCTTGGCGCTGACATTCTGCGTTTATGGGTAGCGTCGACTGATTATTCAGGTGAATTGTCGATCTCTGACGAAATCCTCAAACGCGTCACAGAATCCTATCGCCGTATCCGTAACACCTTGCGTTTCTTGTTGGCCAATACGTCGGACTTTGATATCAGCAAAGATGCGGTGGCGATTGCGGACATGCTGGAAATCGATCGTTATGCAATTGCGAACATGGCTGTTCTGCAAACAGAAGTACTTGCTCACTACCAACAGTTTGAATTCCATCCTGTGGTCAGCAAACTGCAATCTTACTGCTCTGAAGATCTGGGTGGATTCTATCTGGATATTTTGAAAGACCGTTTGTACACTAGTGGCACGGCCTCAACTGCGCGCCGTTCTGCGCAAACAGCGATCTGGCATATTACACAAGCGTTGTTACGTCTGATGGCACCGATGTTGTCATTCACGGCAGAAGAAGCATGGCAGTTCTTCGCCAGTGCTGATGCATTCAAAGACAGTGACGAAACGATTTTCACGCAGACCTATTATGCGTTACCTGAAATTGCTGAGAGTGCAGCATTACTGCAGAAATTTGCAACTCTGCGCGCAGTTCGCAATGACGTGACCAAGCAACTCGAAGAAGTACGTGTTGCTGGTGGCATCGGTTCATCCCTGCAAGCGGAAGTCGTGATCAAAGCCAGTGGCGATAAATTTGATGTGTTGAATAGCTTTGCTGATGATCTGAAATTTGCGTTGATCACATCGGCAGCGAGCGTTGAGCAAGTCACTGACGAAACCGCAGAAACAGTCACTGTGACACCATCGACGTACCAAAAATGCGAGCGCTGCTGGCATTATCGTGCGGATGTTGGCAGCCATGCTGAACATTCTGGCTTGTGCGGTCGCTGCTACAGCAACCTCTTTGGCGCGGGCGAAACACGTCGTTTTGCTTGATGACTGATCTCATTGATATCATCGATATCAGCGCTGACATCACGACAATGACAGTCGTCATATAAAGAAAAGACCGGCAAACTACCGGTCTTTTCTATTGCAAGATAAAGAAGCACCCTTTAGTAACTTACCTCTTTTTAATGAAAACTCATGGCGACTAAAAAACGTTCTAATTTTTCTGCAGGCTCCCGCTCATCAAGCTCCTCTGGCTCGTCAGGATCGTCACTCATCCCTTGGTTAGGCTTAGCGGCGATTGTGATTTTGCTTGATCAGGTCAGTAAAATCACCATCACGAAATTATTCAGCTACGCCGAATCAATGAGCGTGACCTCGTTTTTCAATCTGGTCTTGGTCTACAATAAAGGTGCTGCATTCAGCTTTCTGGCCACCGAATCGGGATGGCAACGCTACGTCTTTACCGCGCTTGGTCTGGTTGCTGCGGCTTACATCACGTACTTATTGAGTCGTCATGCAAGCCAGAAATTATTTTGCTGGGCATTATCCTTAATTATGGGTGGCGCGTTGGGCAATGTAATCGACCGCCTGATGTACGGACATGTGATTGATTTTCTGGATTTTCACTATCAGGATATTTACCACTTCCCAGCATTTAATCTGGCGGACAGCGCTATTTGTCTGGGCGCAGCTTTGTTCATTCTCGATGAATTACGTCGCGTCAAAAAATAAGGAGTTTGCATCATGAGTCTGCGTCTCTCCGGAAAAAAAATCGTTCTCGGCCTGACTGGTGGCGTCGCCTGTTATAAAGTAGCGGAACTGACCCGCGCCTTGGGCAAAGCAGGGGCATCAGTACAAGTCGTCATGACTCAGGCTGCAACCCAGTTCATCACGCCAGTGACGATGCAAGCCTTGTCAGGCAACACGGTATTCACCGATCAGTGGGATGCGCGTATTCATAACAATATGCCGCATATTGATCTGACCCGCGATGCAGATGCTATCGCCATTGCGCCTTGCAGTACCGATTTCATGTTCAAGCTGGCACACGGCGCGTGTGACGATCTGCTATCGACCTTGTGTATCGCCCGTCCCGCCCATGTGCCGTTACTGATCGCACCGGCGATGAACGTAGAGATGTGGCAAAACCCAGCGACCCAACGTAACGTGGCACAAATCAAAGCAGATGGCATTCAGGTCATGGGTCCCGCTGCAGGCGATCAGGCTTGTGGTGAGACAGGCATGGGCAGAATGTTGGAGCCAGATCAGTTACTGACTGAGATCATTGCTTCGTTTCAGAAAAAAAGTCTCGCTGGCAAACATCTGCTCATTACCGCTGGCCCTACCTTTGAACCTATCGATCCGGTACGTGGCATCACCAATTTATCCTCAGGCAAGATGGGTTACGCCATCGCCCGTGCCGCATGGGAGGCAGGTGCCAACGTGACGCTCGTATCAGGCCCAACCGCACTGGAACAACCTTATGGCATCAAGCGTATCAATGTACAGACCGCTCAACAAATGCATGACGCAGTGATGACCAGCCTCAAGGCACACTTGCAGGATGCGTTTATCGCGGTCGCCGCGGTGGCCGACTGGCGGGTGGTGAACGCCAGCGATCAGAAAATTAAAAAGATGTCTGACAGCGATACGCCACAGCTAGAATTTGCACAAAATCCTGATATTCTGGCACTGGTTGCCGCCTTACCAGACGCGCCTTATTGCGTCGGTTTTGCCGCGGAATCAGAAAATTTATTGCAGTATGGCACGACCAAACGCATCAAGAAAAACATCCCACTACTGGTCGGAAATATCGGCCATCAAACCTTCGGTCAGGACGACAATGAGCTCATATTATTTGACGCCCTTGGTCACGAGGCACTTGGTCGCGCGGATAAACAAACTTTGGCTGGCAAGCTGATCGCAGAGCTGGCAAACCGCTTACCCAATTAACACGGTTGACAACGAACCCACGAGGGGTTGTTGTCAGCGCTATTTTTCACTTTACTACCGTACACATCATGAAACAGATCGACCTCAAAATCCTTGATCCACGTATGCAAGACCAGTTACCAGCGTACGGCACGCCAGGTAGTGCAGGACTGGATCTGCGCGCTTGTATCGATGAAGCCATCACTATTAAACCAGGTGAAACGGTGCTGATTCCAACGGGTCTCGCAATTCACATCGGTGACCCTGCTTATGCCGCCATGATATTGCCGCGCAGTGGAATGGGTCATAAACATGGCATTGTCCTCGGCAATCTGGTCGGCTTAATCGATTCCGATTACCAAGGTCAATTAATGGTCTCGACGTGGAACCGTAGTCAAAATGACTTTGTACTCAACCCGATGGAACGACTGGCACAATTGATTATTGTTCCGGTGCTTCAGGTCGGATTTAATATCGTGAATGAATTTGGTGAAAGCGAACGTGGTGAAGGTGGTTTTGGCAGCACAGGCAAACATTAACCATTCAGTTCTCATCGCTTTCGTACACACCGGCAGCGACTCCCCTGCATTAATTCTGCACCATCTCTGTCTGACATCGATTATCAGACCTCCAAATGAGAATTGGGGGGAGTCCCCCCCTTTTTTTAGCATTGAAACTGAGTAATAAACAAATACTAAGAGAATCACTCAGTCTGTTTGATTCTGTATAAGAAAGGTAGGCAACGCATGGAGTTCAGATGGTCGAGATTTCGCTTCGCAATGCCGGTATTGAGTCTACAAGATCTGATTGCTGGCTTGTCCATTGCAGGCTTACTGCTACCTGAGGCAGTTGCCTATTCAAGTATCGGCAATTTACCGCCGCAAGCCGGCGTGCTGGCATTATTTGCAGGGCTATTGTGCTACGGGCTGCTAGGTAGCAGTCGGTACGCCATTGTTTCCGCCACGTCTTCATCGGCAGCTGTCATGGCGGCGGCGACGGCGTCGATGGCAAATGGTGACCCACAACACAGGATGGCACTTGCTTTGGGTCTTACTATCCTGAGTGGCATCTTTTTTATTCTGGCTAGTCTCGCTAAGATTGGCAGTGTTTCAGAGTTCATCGCTAAACCAGTACTACGCGGTTTTGCATTTGCCTTGGCACTGACAATTACGATTAAACAATTCTCAAAAATAGTCGATGTGCATTCTACGGAAAGCAACTTTGCCTATTATGTCGCGGATATTTGCGCACAGATCGGGCGATGGAATATCAACGGCATCCTGGTTGGTACAGTCGCCTTGTTTCTGCTATTTTCATTAGCCCGTTTCCCCAAAATCCCTGGGGGTTTAATCACGATTGCGGTAGGGATACTGGCAGGTAAGTATCTTCATCTTGACCAATATGGCATCCACCTTGTCGGCAAGATGGAGTTGCAACTGCCAACGCCCGGTTTGCCAATACTAGGACACAATGAATGGACACGCTTAGGGGAGCTCGCACTGGCAATGGTGCTGATCTTGTATGCCGAATCCTATAGTTCTATTCGCACCTATGCCCTTAAGCATGGTGACCAAACTGCAGCAAACCGTGATTTGTTTGCCTTCGGCGTCGGCAATATCGTTTCTGGTTTATTTCATGGTATGCCAGTAGGCGCAGGCTATTCAGCGACATCTGCCAATGAAGCGGCTGGTGCACAATCCAAACTCGCAGGGTGGTGTGCTGCGCTGACCGTGTTACTCATGGTCTGGTACTTACTCCGCTTTGTAGAACTAATCCCCGAGCCTGTATTAGCGGCTATTGTGATCCATGCAGTTTCGCATTCATTAAGTTTGTATGCATTTAAACCTTACATGGTCTGGCGGAGTGACGTCATCGTCGTACTTGTTGCTATCGCAGGCGTTATCACATTTGGCGTGTTAGATGGCTTATTGGCAGCGATTGCAATCAGTATCGGCTTGATGCTGCGACGCATTGCAACAGCAAGCGTCTCGGTGCTGGGCCGACTCGGTCACAGCCACGACTTTGTCAGCATGCAAAATCACCCTGAAGCAAGATCAATCCCTGGAGTTATCGTCTTTAGACCTGAATCCCCGATGTTTTTTGCGAATGCGGAACGAATCACAACAGAGATCAGGAATGGCATTATGGTTGCTGATGAACGCATTCATAGCTTTGTTATCAGCCTGGAAGAGTCTTACGATCTTGATAGTTCTAGTTTGCAAGCGTTGGCTGATCTATCAAACTTTGTAGGAAGCCGACAAAAGCACCTGTTATTTGCCAGAATTAAGGATCATATCCAGGATATTCTTAATAAGGGGGTGACCCTTGGCCTGATGCCACCATACGAATGCGGAATCAGTGTCGATGACACGGTTGCGATGGCAACCAATAAAAACAAAAAACAAAGTAAGTGTTAATTCAATATACAACGTTGAAATTTCCCAAGAAAAAAGCCCGGTTCGTAGAATCGGGCTTTTTTTACTTAGTATTCGCTAATTATTTACTTATTTTTTTGCTTTACGGCTACGGCCTGCAGATTCCCTCAGAATAGTGTAGTTCCATTCATCTTCGTGTACACCTGAATCATCTGCGACCCGCACTCGGAAAAGATCATCCTCTCCCTCGATTCTACGTCCAACACCAGTATATTTTTTGGATGCATCTCTACGGTCATACACGTCAACTTCAACTGCCTGTCCCGCCAGCGCAGCTGGAGAGAGTATGGAGTCTATCGTCTTGACCGTGTACTCAAGTACATATAACGGCAATACCATCCCTACCATACTACCTCCCGTTACGATTGCTTTGCTTCATTGACAAACAATGGTCAATACCATGCTTACCTTGGGCAAAGTAGATTATTCGACTTCGACAATTTCTTGAGACGCTTCGGGCGGTGCAGCATCGCCTTCACTGAATTCTAGCTTAATGAGATCTTTATCGTCCAGATCAACGATGACTCGACCACCTGAAACGAGACGCCCAAACAACAGCTCATCCGCTAAAGCTTTGCGGATCATGTCCTGAATCAAACGAGCCATAGGACGCGCACCCATCAGTGGATCAAAGCCTTTTTTCGCTAGGAACTTACGCAAATTATCGCTGAATGTGGCCTCAACTTTTTTCTCGTGTAACTGTTCTTCCAGTTGCATCAAGAATTTATCAACGACACGCAAGATAATTTCTTCATCCAAGGCACGGAAGCTAATGATTGCATCAAGACGATTACGAAACTCTGGCGTAAACATCCGCTTGATGTCTGCCATCTCATCGCCGGCTTCTTTGCTGTCATTAAAACCAATAGAACGTTTCTGCAAACTTTCCGCACCGGCGTTCGTCGTCATGATAATGATCACGTTACGGAAGTCGGACTTGCGGCCGTTGTTGTCTGTCAATGTGCCATGATCCATGACTTGCAAGAGAATATTGAACACATCAGGATGCGCTTTTTCAATCTCATCGAGCAGTAAGACCGAATGGGGTTTTTTGGTAATCGCCTCAGTCAATAAACCACCCTGATCAAAGCCAACATACCCTGGAGGTGCGCCAATCAGACGACTTACCGCGTGACGCTCCATATATTCGGACATGTCAAAGCGAATCAATTCAATACCCAAAGTGAAGGCCAACTGTTTCGCCACCTCCGTCTTACCCACACCGGTTGGTCCGGAGAACAGGAACGAACCAATAGGCTTATCTGTTTTACCGAGTCCGGCACGGGCCATCTTAATGGCTGATGCCAAAGCGTCGATGGCAGGTTCCTGACCAAAGACCACGTTTTTCAGGTCGCGGTCAATGGTCTGTAATTTGCTGCGATCATCCTGATTGACCGTTTGCGGTGGAATACGGGCGATTTTAGAGATGATATCTTCGATATCAGCCTTGCCGATGGTTTTCTTTTGCTTTGATTTAGGCAAAATACGCTGTGCAGCACCCGCTTCATCGATCACATCAATTGCCTTGTCTGGCAAATGACGGTCATTAATAAAGCGCGCCGACAACTCTGCAGCTGTTGTCAACGCTGAGGCCGAATACTTCACATTGTGGTGCTCTTCAAATTTCGATTTCAAACCACGCAAAATCTGTACAGTTTGCTCAACCGTTGGTTCATTTACATCAATTTTTTGGAAACGACGTGACAACGCATGGTCTTTTTCAAATACACCACGGTACTCAGTGTAGGTCGTCGCTCCGATACATTTTAACTGTCCGCTCGACAAGGCTGGCTTGAGCAAGTTAGAAGCATCCAATGTGCCACCCGATGCAGAGCCAGCACCAATGATGGTATGAATCTCATCAATAAACAAAATACCGTTTGGTGTGTCCTTCAATTGTTTGAGCACGCCTTTTAAACGTAACTCAAAGTCACCGCGATATTTAGTTCCTGCCAGCAAAGCGCCCATATCTAGCGAATAGACAACCGCCGTTTGCAAAATGTCAGGTACATCACCTTCGGTGATGCGTAGCGCAAGACCTTCTGCAATCGCTGTTTTACCGACACCCGCTTCACCCACCAACAGAGGATTGTTTTTGCGACGACGGCATAGAATCTGGATAACACGTTCAACTTCGCTGTCGCGACCAATCAACGGATCAATCTTACCTTCAGCTGCTTGCTTGTTCAGATTCTGCGTAAACTGATCAAGGGGGCTTTCTTTGGATTGCGCATCAGCATGCGCTTCCTCACCACCCTCGGATGACTTCGGAGGTTCGTTCAAGTTATCTTTGCGAACACCGTGGGAGATAAAATTCACCACATCCAAACGTGTCACACCTTGCTGGTGCAGGTAATACACGGCGTGCGAATCTTTTTCACCAAAAATAGCAACTAGTACATTCGCACCAGTGACTTCTTTCTTCCCATTTGACGATGATTGCACGTGCATGATTGCCCGTTGAATCACGCGTTGGAAACCAAGTGTAGGCTGCGTATCGACCTCACTGGTACCAGAGACTGTTGGCGTATTGTCGGTAATAAAATTACTGAGGGTCTTACGCAAATCATCGATATTGACCGCGCAAGCCCGCATCACCTCCGCTGCAGACGGATTGTCTAGCAGCGCGAGCAATAAATGCTCAACGGTGATAAATTCATAACGAGCTTGTCTGGCCTCAACGAATGCCATGTGCAAACTGACTTCCAATTCTTGCGCAATCATACTTCCTCCATCACACATTGCAGGGGATGTCCTGCCTTACGAGCGTGTGTCAAAACGAGTTCAACTTTAGTCAGTGCAATATCTTTCGAATATACGCCACAGATGCCTTTGCCGTCCCTGTGCACTTTAAGCATGATCTGCATGGCAGTCTCACGATCTTTATTAAAGTATTCCTGGACAATGGCAACGACAAACTCCATGGGAGTATAGTCATCATTCAATAAAATCACCTGGTACATAGATGGTGGCTTCAGCTTTTGTGCCTGCCGCTCCAATATCGTACCGTTTTCATGCTTATTTCCCATACGTCTATTCTAGTACGTTGATTCAATCCAGAGGCAAATATTAAGCGAATAAAACGGGCTTATTTCATCGCTATCCAAATGTTACCCTCTTTCCTGACTTTTCACAGATGGTGATCAATTTACGTAGATCAAGCTTTACGCGCAAAGTCTATTTTACGTGTTGTCTTTTGATGCGAATTTGCAAAATTTAATTAAAAATACAACAATACAACATCCCTCTAGAAAAGTTTCTTGACTTTAGTTTTTTTTCCGCCAAGAATGACAATTATTGACTAAATTCATGTTTGATCGTCAATAAGAAGGGGGCAAGTTGAGGGAAGGCTAGCATGTTGCTAGGTTTCTTGCTTTTACGGCTCGTGTGATTAGTTTCTAATTGAAAGATGCATTATGGCAACAGGTACCGTCAAGTGGTTCAATGATTCCAAAGGCTTTGGCTTTATCACTCCGGACGACGGTGGTGAGGATTTGTTCGCCCACTTTTCCGCAATCCAAATGAACGGCTTCAAGACTCTGAAAGAAGGTCAAAAAGTATCGTTCGAAGTCACGCAAGGCCCTAAAGGCAAGCAAGCTTCTAACATTCAAAACCCTTAATTCTGGGTTCTAGCTGTTTTCAAAAACCCCGCTATTGCGGGGTTTTTTTATTTAAGGGCAAGAGCAATCATCATTGGCCGCAGATGCCGAATCAATCCAATCTGAGGACAACATCAACAAAAGGCATTCTGGATGAAACTTCGCTATAAGTTTATTCTGCTCACTATCATTCCGCTCCTGCTATCCTTCGCAGGAATTGCCATCGCAGTTTTTTTTCAAGCGACCAATCTCGCGAAACAACAGCACATCAGTATCGAAAAAGCTTATCTAAACAGTAAAGAGACCGAATTAAAACATTATGTCTCTCTTGGAAGATCTGCCATTGATCATCTCTACCAAAATGGCACAATGAATCCTAAAAATCAGGAGGAAGCCAAACGAATTCTTGCAGCCCTCGATTTCGGGGATGACGGCTACTTCTACGTGTACGATATGCATGGCAAAAATCTCATGCATCCACGCCAGCCAGAATTGGTAGGAAAAAATCTCTGGGCACTCAGCGATCCGCAAGGAAACCTCACAATACAAAAACTCATCCATGCTGCCAGCCAAGGCGGCGGCCCCGTACGCTACCTATGGGAAAAGCCCTCGACCCATCAGGTAGTGGCTAAATTAGGGTATGTCATCCCACTTCAGGGGTGGGACTGGGTTCTGGGAACTGGCATCTACCTTGATGATGTGGATGCTGCGCTCGACAAAGTTGATGCACAGTTTATCAAAAACATTCACAGCACCCTATTTTGGATCGCAGGAATCACAATTATTTGCGCGTTATTGATCGCCCTTTCAGGGTTGGCATTAAACATCAGTGAATCGCGGCTGGCAGATGCCAAACTCAAAACACTGGCACGCAGTATTGTTACCTCACAAGAGGATGAGCGAGCAAGGCTATCACGCGATTTACATGATGGCTTAAGCCAACTCCTTGTTTCTACCAAGCTACAGATTGAATCTGGAGTAGCTAAACTAGAATCACCGACGATCAGCGAAGATAAAGCATTGATCGCATTTGCGCGTGCAACAAAGCAAATTAATTCAGCGCTCACCGAAGTCCGTCGCATCTCACACAATCTTCGCCCAGCGATGCTGGACGATCTCGGCTTAGTGATTGCATTTGAACATTTAAGTGAAGAATTCCACCATGCCACTGGAATTGATGTGACTTTTACCCCCCAAGATAATCGATTTAATTTAAACGCGATCAGTAATACCGTACTTTATCGTGTTGCTCAAGAGGCACTAACTAACATCCATAAGCACGCGCACAATGTCAGCCATGTAGAAATTAAATTACACTCTGACAATAAATATGTTACTTTATTAATCAATGACAACGGTACGGGGTTTAATTTGCAGGATATCGTTAATCACCCAAAACGTGGCATCGGGCTCAGTAATATGCGTGAGCGAATGGCAAGCGTTCAAGGACAATTTGACATTCAATCCGGAGCCGATGGCACACGAATTACAGCAAAAATACCTAATGGAGAATAACGATGATTCCAGATCAAAAAATCAATATTTTACTGGTTGATGATCATCCATTAGTCAGGGACGGCCTGCGCGCACGACTGGAAACTGTTCCCCATTTTTACATATGCGGGGAGGCTGGGAATGGTGTCGATGCGCTCAACATTGCCGCAAAACAATCGATTGACCTCATTTTAATGGATATTAATCTCGGGCAATCTAACGGCATCAATCTAACAGAGCGCTTCTCAAAGGAATACCCTCATATCGCCGTCATCATGCTCTCAATGCATGAGAAAGCAGAATACGTCGCGCAGTCGATACAGGCTGGCGCGCGCGCCTACGTGCTTAAAGATGCCCCTGCGGAAGATATCATCAATGCCATTGAAACGGTCAGAGCTGGAGGCACGTATTTTAGTTCTGGGTTACGCAATACCAATAAAGACGAAGACGCGACAGAATTGCTGACACAGCGTGAAAAGCGTATTTTAGAAACTATTGCAACTGGCAAATCTAATAAATCTATTGCGCAAGAACTGGGCTTAAGCGTGCGGACTGTTGAAACCCACCGCCTAAATATCAAACGAAAGTTAAATATTGAAGGACAAGCCGACTTAATCCGGTATGCAATTAATACCTTTAGCGAAGCTGAGATGAGCAAAATATGATCCTCATTAAGATCAATGGAAATAAAAAACCGGCTTACGCCGGTTTTTTGTTGAAATGACTTATTCACTTCACCATACGCAATTACATGTGTTGAATCATAACGTCGCCGAAGCCAGAGCAAGATACTTGCGTAGCACCTTCCATCAGACGCGCGAAATCATAAGTCACTTTCTTGGCTGTAATTGCTTTTTCTGTCGAAGAAATCAACAAATCAGCAGCTTCAGTCCAGCCCATGTGACGCAACATCATTTCTGCTGACAAAATCAGGGAACCTGGGTTCACATAATCTTTACCTGCATATTTCGGTGCTGTACCGTGAGTTGCTTCGAACATAGCGATAGAATCAGACAAGTTTGCGCCTGGAGCAATACCGATACCACCAACTTGTGCCGCCAACGCGTCAGAAATGTAGTCGCCGTTCAGGTTCAGTGTTGCAATAACGCTGTACTCTGCTGGACGCAACAAAATTTGTTGCAAGAATGCATCAGCGATCGAATCCTTAACGATAATGTCTTTACCTGTTTTAGGATTCTTGAATTTGCACCATGGGCCACCGTCGATCAATTCAGCGCCGAATTCTTTTTGTGCCAGTGCATATGCCCAGTCACGGAAGCCACCTTCGGTGTACTTCATGATGTTGCCTTTGTGAACGATCGTCACAGATGGCTTGTCATTGTCAATTGCGTACTGGATTGCTTTACGCACCAAACGTTCTGTGCCTTCGATAGAGACAGGCTTGATACCGATACCAGACGTTTCTGGGAAGCGGATTTTTTTGACGCCCATTTCATCTTGCAGGAATTTGATCAATTTTTTGACCTGATCAGAACCTTCTGCAAATTCGATACCAGCGTAGATATCTTCAGAGTTTTCACGGAAGATAACCATGTCAGTTTTTTCTGGCTCACGCACTGGGGATGGCACGCCTTTGAAATAACGTACTGGGCGCAAGCAAACGTACAGATCGAGTTCCTGACGCAATGCAACGTTCAGGGAGCGGATACCGCCGCCAACTGGTGTTGTCAAAGGGCCTTTGATAGAAACTACATAGTCTTTCAACACTTTCAGTGTTTCTTCTGGCAACCAGACGTCTGGGCCATAGACTTTTGTTGATTTTTCACCTGCATAAATTTCCATCCAGCTGATTTTGCGTTTGCCAGCATAAGCTTTTGCAACCGCAGCATCGACTACTTTGATCATGACAGGGCTGATATCCACGCCAGTACCATCACCCTCGATAAACGGGATAATTGGATTGTCTGGAACGTTCAGCGAGAAATCAGCATTGACGGTAATTTTTTTACCTTCAGCAGGAACTTGAATATGTTGATACATCGTTTTCTCCGTAGTTGGATGAATAAGCGAATTGCGCTATTCTCAAATATGCCTTGCGTGTAAATGTCGTCATTGACTGGGATAGGTAATCCGAATTACCGGACTCAATCCTTGCCCTTTGCATTTAACAGTTAACTCCGCAGTTAACTCTTATATAAGACACAAGACCGTCATTTCGTATTATGCACTAGAATTTTACGAGATGCCATCAGTTTACCAAATTGCGGTTACCATAATGCTATGAAACTGATTTTACTCAATAAGCCCTACAACGTTATGTGTCAATTTTCCGCTCACCCCACTAGGGAAACTTTAGCGGATTATCTCGACATTCCTAATATATACCCGGCTGGACGTCTTGATGCGGATAGTGAAGGATTAATTTTACTTACCGATGATGGTAAGCTACAAAATCGCATCAGCCACCCTGATCATAAGCAGGCAAAAACCTACCTTGTTCAAGTAGAGGGCATACCTACAGAAACTTCGCTGAAAAAACTCTCAGAACCACTAGATTTAGGTGATTTCGTCACTCAGCATTGCATTGCCAAACATATTCATCCGCCAGCCTGGCTATGGGACCGCGATCCACCGATACGGCAACGGGCGACTATTCCCACCAGTTGGCTCTGCATCGTCCTATCTGAGGGAAAAAATCGCCAGGTACGAAGAATGACCGCAGCGGTTGGTTTACCGACTTTACGGTTGATTCGCACCAGCATTGGCAGTTTCTCATTGGAAAGCCACCCACTTCTTCCAGGAGAATGGCAGGAAGTTGAGATGTAGCGGCAAATATCGGCAGAAATCAAAATTCACAGCCTTTAAAAAAATAGCTCAAGTTCCTGTCAACCAATTTCATTCTGCACCGTTTTTAATGGTGATTCGATGCAACAGTTTCAATCGCACTAATCACGCTGACTGCACTTCTTAACAATTACTTTCTTAAGGGTCTAAAATGAAAAAATTAATCGCCGCTCTAATCGCTGGTCTGTTTGCTTCCGCTGTATTTGCTCAAGCTCCAGCAGCACCGACAGCTCCAGCAGCCTCCGCGACAGCAGCAGAAGCAGCAGCGCCGGCTAAAAAAGTTAAAAAGCACAAAAAAGCAAAGAAAGAAGCCGCAGCAGCAGCATCAAAATAAAACCGTAATCAGGTCAAAAATAAAGGCGGGAGCTTTTCCTGCCTTTTTTTTTTGCTGTAGGATAGCGCCTTTACATTTTACATTCTTCATCGTCCATGACAAAAATCACCATGATCGCTAAGCAGTTACTGGGAGCCGCCGTTTTGGCGCTGATTTCATCCACCTCTCATGCGCAAATGCAAGGCAAAATGCCTGTTAAACAACTCTCGGTTGGGATTTACGTCATTCAAGCAGAAGTCGCCGCAACACCCGCTGAACGCGAGCAAGGACTGATGTTGCGTACAAAAATGGGCAACAATGAGGGCATGATTTTTGACTTTGGTGCACCTGCGGGCGTTTGCATGTGGATGAAGAACACATTAATTCCGCTGTCAGTTGCGTTTATTGACATAGACGGACGCATCGTCAATATTGAAGATATGCAACCAGAGACGCTCGACTCGCATTGCGCAAAAAGAACAGTAAATTACGCCCTAGAAATGAATTTAGGCTGGTTCAAACAAAAAAATATTAAGCCAGGCATGAAGATTGAAGGCTTGCCACTGAAATAAGCCTCACCTTATAGGAAACAAGTGGGAATCCACTCGTTTGAGGTGCGAGAGGCCTGCACCTGAGCTTAAGATACGCGGAGTCGCCATTGCCGAAGTTATCATTTTCCAAGAAAAGAAGGAGAGAACACCTACTCTGTCTTTGGAACCTAGAAACTCATCACAAGTTGAATCGCAGATTAGCAAGACAATAGCAAAAAAGCAAAAAACCGCAATAAATTGCGGTTTTTTTTCACTTTTTATATCCACTACACTGGCCATGACGACCAGTAAGCAAAAGCAAGGCGATTAAGCCAATGCTTTCAGAGCGGATGCCAAGCGGCTCTTATGACGAGCTGCTTTGTTTTTGTGAATGATTTTTTTGTCAGCGATACGATCGATAGTCGATACGGATGTTTGAAAAATTGTTGCAGCAGCAGCTTTATCACCAGCTTCGATTGCTTTACGAACAGCTTTGATTGCTGTGCGCAGAGTCGAGCGTTGGCTGGAGTTGTGTGCGTTTTGTTTAACTGCTTGACGAGCACGTTTGCGTGCTTGTGCGGTATTTGCCATGAGATTTCCTAAACGTGGTCAAAGCGACGAGGTCAAAACATTTGATTAAATGCCACGCCGCAAAATTCTATACAGCTTTGCAGTATAACGGCTTTTATTTTCGTTAGCAAGCATTACTGTTGTTCTGAGTGAATAGAAGATTATAACGCGTAACAATTCTGTTTTCATCTTTTTTTCATATCTGTTACGCAACAAACCCTACATTTTATGAGAAAGTTGCATGTAAAGAATTGCCACGCATGCTTGTTTTTACATATTTGATTTTAAAAACTCAAAAGGAAGACGTTATGAAATGCACCCCTATTCACCTATCTGGCCAGTATGTATCGTTGGAACCCCTCACGCAGGACCACCTACCTGACATCCAGCGCGCCGCTGCTGATGGTGAATTATGGAACCTCTTCTTTACGTCTGTACCAAGACCAGAAACAACACAGCAATGGATAGACACCGCATTAGAAATGCAACGACAGCAAACCGCCATCGTTTTTGTAATCAGAGAGAAACATAGTGGCACCATTGTTGGCTCCACCCGTTATTTCAGAATAGAAGCGCAAAACAAGCGCCTTGAAATCGGTCATACATGGTATTCACAATCAGCACAACGAAGCGGCGTGAATACCGACTCCAAATTACTGTTACTTACCCATGCATTTGAAGTATTCGACTGCATTGCGGTCGAATTTCGCACTGATTTTTTTAACCACAAATCTCAGGCAGCCATTGAAAGACTTGGCGCTAAACGCGACGGAATCTTACGCAATCACACGATCATGCCAGACGGTCGTATCCGCGATACGGTGGTTTATAGTATTCTGGAACATGAATGGCCTGGCGTGAAAAAGAATTTGCAATATATGCAGATAAAATACGCAAAATAACTATCGACAATGCCTGTCGCTAAGTACTAGGTTAAGTGCAAATGTTTTTTTGGAGAGTAGACAACATGTTGATCGATTTTTTCTTTACCCTGAAAGATGCCAAAATTCCGGTATCAATCAAAGAATTTCTGATGCTTCTGGAAGCCTTAGAAAAAGGACTGATCAGCATGTCACTGGATGATTTTTACTTCCTCTCCCGCACAATCATGGTCAAAGACGAGGCACATTACGATAAATTTGATAAGGCATTCGGACTGTATTTCAAAGGGATTGACACTATTTTTGAGAAACATCCAGAGATTCCCTTCGATTGGCTGACAAAACGCCTGGAACGCGAACTGACTGATGAGCAAAAAGCCGCTATCGAAAAATTTGGCTACGACAAATTAATGGATCGCCTGAAAGAACTCTTAAAAGAACAAAAAGATCGTCACGAAGGCGGTAGTAAGTGGATTGGCACGGGCGGGACCTCACCATTTGGAAATGGTGGTTCGAACCCTGAAGGAATACGTATTGGCGGCAAAGGCGGCAACCGCAGCGCGGTCAAGGTGTGGGAAGAACGGGCATTTAAAGACTACGACGCGGAGCGCGAACTCGGCACACGCAACATCAAGGTTGCTCTGCGCCGCTTGCGCAAATTTGCCCGCCATGGCGCAGAAGAAGAGTTCGCGCTGGATGCGACCATCAAAGCAACCGCCAATAACGCAGGCTATCTCGATATCAAGATGCAACCTGAGCGTAAAAACAACATCAAAGTACTGATGCTGCTCGACGTCGGCGGCACGATGGATGACCATATCGCCCAGACTGAGGAATTATTTTCAGCTGCTAAAACAGAATTCAAAAATATGGAGTTTTTTTATTTCCACAACTGTGTCTACGACCATTTATGGAAAAACAACCGCCGCAGACATGCAGAAAAATTTCCCACCTGGGATATTTTGCGCAAATACCCTGCTGATACCAAATTGATCTTCGTGGGCGACGCTACCATGAGCCCTTACGAAATCCTGCAACCTGGCGGCTCTGTTGAGTACAACAACGACGAAGCTGGCGCGGTCTGGCTGCAACGCTTTGCTAGTACTTTTCCAAAGTACATTTGGCTCAACCCAGAACCGGAAGGATTATGGCAATACCGTCAGTCGATTTCAGTGGTCCGGCAGATTATGAGTAATCGCATGTTTCCGGTGACCATCGAAGGGTTAGAGCGCGGCATGCGTTTATTGAGCAAATAAGCCACGCCCTGCGTTGGGAATACCGTAGACAAGACACATCAACGCTTACTCTTCAGTTGCAGGTATTTATTGAGAGTGCGCATTAACACACGCCGTGACAATGGCTTGACCAAAAATCCGGCACATTTCACACGCTCGGCAAGTACATTTTGGTATTCAAAAGACTTATCAATCAAGAAAATAACCGAGGTTTTTAGACCGTCGTTTTGTTTTTTTAGGCCATCACATAGTCGGTATGGATCAACGTTAGGCGTTGACGTGTTAATCAGTGTCAATACGTGCTGATTATTTCTATCAAGCAATAAAGCACTGCGCTCGTCCGAGGCCAACGTTACAGTGAGCCCATAGGGATCCATCACCGCTGCAACATATTCACGAAAATGGGTATCTTTATCAACGATTAGAATACCACCTTTGGCAACTGGCAGTTTCCGTATCCGTTCATAAACCGTAGGATCAGTCAGATCAAGATCAAGACGCTTTTCTCGTCGCCGTTCGTGAACTGTAAGGGGAGCATAGGCGCCCAATGTGGTGAGTAGTAACTCGCGTTTATTGATAATACTATCTAACACATCGAATATTTTTCGCCAGCGTATAGGTTTTGACATGACCTCATAGGGCAAAGGCACATCAGTTTTACCAATTAACAACACGGGTTGTGCTTCGCCAGGATTTAAATCTGATAAAGTCGCCAACGCGGACAATTGTTCAGCGTTAACAATGTACATATCAGGATCTTGCACAGACCCTGGCATCAGGCAGGTGTAGCTATACCCTTTCTCACGTGCTACAGCAAGCACTGCGAAAAAAGTTTCTTCCTCTTTAGCGGAAAATCCAAGCAGTCGGATCGCGATCGTTGGAGTTTTTTGTGACATCGTTTATCCATCAACTCATTGCAGCTACAATAGCTGTAAAACGTAGGAAAGAATACATTGAAATTGTGTACTACTGACATAAAAATTGCAAAATACCATTACATTTTAACCAAAACAACAGTTTTCTATTTGCATGGCCACTAAAAAAAATACCTCCCCATCTGACTATAGCGAGTCGTCAATCCGCGTCTTAAAAGGTCTGGAGCCAGTCAAACAACGACCTGGCATGTACACCAGAACCGAAAACCCTTTGCACATTATTCAAGAGGTCATTGATAACGCCTCCGATGAGGCCTTGGGTGGTCACTGTAAGAATATTCTCGTCACGCTCAACGCAGATAGCAGCATTACCGTTGAAGATGATGGACGCGGCATTCCGGTGGGCTTACATCCAGAAGAAGGCGTTCCTACCGTAGAAATCGTGTTTACCCGCCTTCATGCTGGCGGTAAATTCGATAAAGGCTCTGGTGGTGCTTACGCCTTTTCTGGTGGATTACATGGCGTTGGCGTATCCGTTACGAACGCACTTTCCAAACGACTTGAAATCACGGTCTGGCGTGAAGCTGGATTACATCAGTTAACCTTCGCAGATGGCGATGTGATCGAGCCTTTGCGTAGTCAGCCACTGGGACGTGGCGACAAAAAGAATGGCACGCGCGTCAGTATCTGGCCAGATGCGAAGTACTTTGACTCAGCAAATATTCCCTTTGCCGAACTTCAGCGTTTATTACGTTCAAAAGCGGTCTTGCTGCCAGGCGTGAAAGTCACACTAGCCAATGCTAAAACTGGCGAGAGCCAGACCTGGCAATATGACCAAGGCTTGCGGGGTTACCTGACAGAAGCCTTAGCACAATCATCGCACGGTGAGCCATTAATTCCTTTGTTTGAAGGTGAGCAGTTCGCCACCTCCGAAAGCGATGGTTTTGCTGAAGGCGAAGGTGCATCGTGGGTCGTCGCTTGGACCGAAGAAGGCAATGTGGTGCGTGAATCCTATGTCAATCTGATCCCAACACCCGCTGGCGGCACCCATGAATCTGGTTTGCGTGAAGGGTTATTTGGCGCAGTGAAGAGCTTTGCTGAAATGCATTCCCTCTTACCAAAAGGTGTCAAGCTGCTGCCGGAAGACGTTTTTGCACGCGTCTCATTTGTGTTGTCCGCCAAAGTGTTAGACCCACAATTCCAGGGACAAATCAAAGAACGCCTCAACTCACGTGATGCAGTACGTCTGGTGTCTTCCTTCACCAAACCACCTTTAGAACTGTGGCTCAATTCGCACGTTGAATACGGCAAGAAGCTCGCTGAACTGGTCATCAAACAAGCACAATCGCGCTTACGTTCTGCACAAAAAGTCGAAAAGAAAAAATCCTCCGGCGTCGCTGTGTTACCTGGCAAACTGACAGATTGCGAATCTAACGATATTACCCGTAATGAATTATTTTTAGTCGAGGGTGATTCGGCAGGTGGATCAGCAAAGATGGGGCGCGATAAAGAATTCCAGGCAATCTTACCGTTGCGGGGCAAAGTACTGAACTCGTGGGAATCTGAACGCGATCGTCTGTTCGCTAATAACGAAATCCATGACATTGCTGTAGCGATTGGCGTTGACCCGCATGGTGCGAATGACAGCCCGGATCTGAGTAATCTACGTTACGGTAAAATTTGCATCCTCTCTGATGCGGACGTCGATGGCTCGCACATTCAGGTTCTTTTACTGACGCTGTTTTTCAAACACTTTCCACAACTCATCGCGCGTGGCCATATCTGCGTCGCGCGTCCGCCGCTGTTCAGGGTCGATGCACCAGCCCGCGGTAAAAAGCCTGCGCAGAAAATCTATGCACTGGACTCCGGTGAGCTGAACGCTATTGAAGATAAGTTGCGTAAAGACGGCGTCAAAGATGGTGCTTGGTCAATTTCCCGATTTAAAGGTCTGGGTGAGATGAATGCCGGACAGTTATGGGAAACCACCATGAACCCAGATACGCGGCGCTTATTACCGGTATCACTAGGTGAGTTTGATCAGGACTTCTCTGAAGCCCGGTTCAATATGCTCATGGGTAAAGGCGAAGCCGCTGCGCGCCGCTCATGGATAGAAGAACACGGCAATGCGGTGGAAGCAGATATCTGATCCGTAGATATCTACAAGATCAATAGCAAAACGTCCTGTCATATTGATGACCACTGAATTTAGGTATTAAAAAATTAAACACTATGAGCGAACAAGCGAATTTATTTGAACAAACACCACCGCCCAATGATGGTGAAGCGCTGACACTGGCAACCTTTGCTGAGCGAGCGTATCTGGACTACGCTATTTCCGTCGTAAAAGGCCGCGCATTGCCTGACGTTTGCGACGGTCAGAAGCCTGTTCAACGGCGTATTTTGTATGCGATGAATGAACTCGGCCTGAACTCAGCCGCCAAACCTCGTAAATCCGCCGCTGTTGTCGGTGATGTTCTCGGTAAACTGCATCCACACGGTGATCAATCCGTCTATGACGCCTTAGTGCGTATGGCACAGGATTTTTCTTTACGTTATCCGCTGATCGACGGTCAGGGCAACTTTGGTTCGCGCGACGGCGACGGCGCTGCAGCGATGCGGTACACCGAAGCCCGTCTGACACCGATCTCCCGTTTGTTAATGGATGAGATCGATCAGGGCACTGTGGATTTTCAGCCAAACTATGACGGCACGACCGAAGAACCAAAACTGTTACCCGCCAGATTGCCATTCGTTTTGTTAAACGGCGCATCCGGTATTGCCGTAGGTCTAGCAACAGAAATCCCGTCTCATAACCTGACCGAAGTTGCCAGAGCTGCCGTCGCGCTGATCCGTAATCCGGCATTAAAACATGCTGAATTAATGGAGATGATCCCAGGCCCAGATTTCCCGGGTGGTGGTCAGATCATCACGCCTGCTGCTGCTATTGCTGATATGTATGCATCTGGCCGTGGCAGCATGAAAGTCCGCGCACGCTGGAAAATTGAAGAAATGGCACGTGGTCAGTGGCAGGCCGTCGTCACCGAGCTTCCTCCAGGGACGTCTTCGCAGAAAGTGCTTGAAGAAATCGAGGAACTCACTAACCCTAAAATTAAAGCGGGTAAGAAAACACTGTCACCAGAGCAAATCTCTTTAAAACAAGTGATACTCTCGGTACTCGATACGGTACGTGACGAATCTGGCAAAGATGCGCCGGTACGACTGGTGTTAGAACCAAAATCTAAAAACCAAGATCAAACCGAGTTCATGCAAATGTTATTGGCGCATACGTCGCTGGAAACGTCTGCCTCAATTAATCTAGTCATGATTGGTGGCGATGGACGTCCACGCCAAAAAGGACTACTTGAGATTCTGAGTGAATGGATTGCATTCCGTTTTACGACAGTAACCCGTCGTACCCAGTTCCGACTCAAAAAGGTCGATGACCGTATTCATATTCTCGAAGGCCGTGAGGCGATTCTACTCAACATCGACGAGGTGATACGTATCATCCGTGAGTCAGACGAACCCAAACCGGCACTGATTGAGGCGTTCAGACTCTCTGACCGTCAAGCCGAAGATATTCTTGAGATCCGTCTGCGCCAGTTAGCACGTCTGGAAACGATCAAAATCCAGCAAGAATTGGCTGAACTACGGAAAGAAAAGGCGACGCTGCACGATCTGCTTGATAATCCAGTATCCATGAAAAAAATGCTGATTAAAGAGATCGAAACCGACGCCAAACAATTTGGTGATGCCCGTCGTACCGTGATTGAAGAAGCGGCACGCGCCTCGGTCGAGCAAAAAGTCGTCGATGAACCAGTGACTGTCGTTATTTCTGAAAAAGGCTGGGTCCGTGCGCGTACGGGTCACGGTCATGAACCAGCACAATTCACTTTCAAAGCCAGTGATAGCCTCTATGGCACCTTTGAATGCCGCACCGTCGATCATTTACTCGTTTTCGGCTCCAATGGTCGTGTCTACTCCGTCGCTGTTGCTGCATTGCCTGGAGCGCGGGGCGATGGCGTGCCAATTACCACCTTAATTGATCTCGCCAGTGGTAGCAAAATTTTGCATTACTTTGCGGGACCAAATGACGCGGGTTTACTGCTGACGTCAACTGCGGGCTACGGTTTCACGGCAAAGGTTGCCGATATGGTAGGACGGATGAAAGCAGGTAAGGCATTTATGACGTTGGAAGAAAACGATTTACCACTCGCACCGACGACGATTAGCGATGATGCTAGTGCAATCGCCTGTCTATCAGAAAAAGGTCGCCTGCTCGTCTTTGGCCTCAATGAGATTAAGCAACTGTCTAGCGGCGGACGTGGCGTGATTCTCATGGAATTAGAAGACAAAGAAAAACTGCTGTCTGCGCAGGCAATCAGTCAGAAAGGTGTCAAAGTATCCGGCATCGGTCGTGGTGGAAAAGCACAGGAAGTCAATCTGAGCGCGAGTGGCCTGACTATCCACATCAACAAGCGTGCGCGCAAAGGCAAGGCGCTGGAATCGAAGTTAAAACCAAGTAGTCTGCAAAAAATCAGCTAAGCTAACCTGAGCAAGCAATAAAAAACCCGTTTTCAAGAACGGGTTTTTTATGTAAAAACGTCAAACGATGACCATCACTGTCTTAACAGTATTGTCTGTCACATAGTTAAGCCAGCGTAATACGGTTTCTACCGCTTTGTTTGGATACATACATCGCCGCATCAGCCACTTCGAATAATTCATCCGCGTCAGTCGTCGCCTCAAGATCAGCAACACCGCCCGAAAATGTCACTGAGAACTCGACTTCATCCGAATGCTGACGAATTTTAGCAAATGCGATACGCACCTGATCAAGAACTCTGCGTGCGGTTGTGGCCGTCGTATCAGGGAAAATAATCGCGAATTCTTCACCACCATAGCGACCAACAATATCACTCCGGCGCAAACGCTGGCGCAACAGGCGAGCGAGCGTACGCAATACCTGATCGCCGGTGGCATGGCCATAATTATCGTTAATCTGTTTAAAGTTATCCAGATCAATCATCGCTAGCGCCAGGTGCGCGCCGTTCCGACCTGCCTGCAACATCTCAGACGACAGTTGCTCTTTGATCGCCGTGTGGTTATATAAGCCGGTTAAACCATCACGCATAATCAGAGCCCGCAACGAACGATAGCGTTCGGCTCTGGTAGACAATGATGAAATCAGATATTCCGGTGAAACAGGCTTAGTAATGAAATCATCCGCACCAGCGCGCACAGCATCGAGTTGTTTTGACAGATCTGCTTCGCTCGACAAAAACACGATCGGTACGTCGACGTAAGAGTTATCTTGACGTATCAAATGTGATAACTCAACACCGCTACAAATTGGCATATAAACGTCGAGCAACAAGAGCTCGGGACGAAAATCGGTCATCACTGATAACACCTGTGATGGATCACTCAGTAAGCGTACATTCATCCCAGCATCACGCAAGATAGCGCCGTAGAATTTAGAAGTCACAGTATCATCGTCGACGATCAAAATACGGTAGCCTTTATACTCACCACGCTGCAAAATGTTATCAATGCGCTCAGTAAGTGCGACGACGTCCAATGGCTTGGTAAAGTAACCGTCGCCTTTCGCGCGCACGGCTAACAACCGTGATTCAAAACTGCTTGATTTCGACACGAAAATAGTGGGAATGCGTAATCGTTGCAGCTGTTCAATTTTTTTTATTTCATCGACACCTGCAATTTTTCCCTCGGGAAAACTCAACTCAATAACAATAACGTCTGGTCTGCGCTTAGCCACAGCAACGGCGAGGTCTTTTAATTGCGGTATGCGCGTCACTTCATAGCCAAAGTGCTCTAACTGCGTTGTAATAGCCTGTTGCTGCGTATTATCTTCATCGACCAGATAAATCAAACTAGACGGATGATTAACTTCCTTTACCTCGTGATCATCTTCAGGCTCTTCAGCCTCATGCGTGGCCATCTTTGCCAAGCGACCACGTGTGGAAGTGAAATAATCACGTAACTCGTCAGCAAAAGTCTTTAATTCATTTTCTGGGGGGCAGTCAGATACCAACCAAGGCTTCAGTTTAGACTCGAAGACACGCGCTTGCTCGCCAAGCTCTACAAATCCGAAGGTACCTGCAGATCCCGCCATAGTATGAAGATGCCTATGCAGAACGCTTAATGCTTCTTTATTTGAAGGCGCACTCAGAAGAGCGTTGAGCGCCTCAATAATCTCATCGAATTTCGATGGTAGCTTCTGTAAAAAAACAGCTTCTAATGCACGTAATTTTTCTTGTAAACTGTCATTTTTCTCAGTCATCTATACCCTTTCCTGCCAAAGCTTCAACACCTGAGTTGATAACTCCATAGGATCAAATGGTTTGGCGATCACTCCAATCGCCCCCAAAGATTTGTAAAAATCCAACTCAGAAGACTGCACTTTTGCAGTCATAAACACCACAGGTGTCGCTGCTGTTGTTGGTAATTTTCGTAATTCTGCCAATGTGGTTGGCCCATCCATATTTGGCATCATGACATCAAGCAGCAATAAGTCAGGCACGAATCCGCTATGTATTTCAGCTAAAGCCTGTGCACCAGAGCTACATGTTTTTAAAGCAAATCCACCAACAATCTCTAAAGCAATCTGCGCCACCGTTTGAATATCTGGATCATCCTCAACATACAAAATATTGGCCAAATTTGCTGATGTCATTGTTTCTCCCCAAACGTAAAATCCCAACTCGATTTGTTCAGGATAAATCAAGACGCATCCCAAAACAACATCAATTACAACCCAGTAACAAAAAACAAACGAAGAATAGCAACTTCTTTTGCATGAATGATCATGCAATTGCTTGAAATAAAAAACGCATTAGTCTTCGTTCATTAATGGCGCAATGTCTATGACAATTATTTCAATGAAAAATCAACACGATTGGGTTTCCCTTGATCTTTGATGCCACTACTATCAAGCTTTGGCGCAATTAAAAACAAACGATCTCGATCAACTTTTCCGGTGTTTTCAAGATAGTCTCTCACAACATCTTCACGCTGTTGTGCTAACGCGCGCAGATCGTCGGCGGAGACGGGCAAATTTTTCAAAATCAACGCTTCGGCTTCCACCGTCGGCAAGGTCTTTGCCATGCCGATTACATTTTTTGGCTTGTTGAATTTTTCCGACTGATAGACGATTTGTACATATTTAATTCGCTCTTCTTGTGTCAATTCAACGTCCGCCGCTTTGATACTTCTATCCTTTTGATGCAGTTCACGCCATTTAGCTTCACGCAACTTGATTTCCAAGACTTTCTTACGAACGCCATCGCTATCGCTTTCAGGGTCAACGCGACCAACAATATCGAGTTTGAGGCTTGAGCGATTATTCAACGCTTTTGCCAGCGTATCTAACTGATCCGTTGCACCAATCGGTAAGACCGCCAAGCCAGGATTAAACTCAACATACGCTAATTGCTCGCCGCCACCAAACATTGAACCAAGTAGCGCAAAGGGTGACGTCACCGCTTTGGTAATCAGGTTCACAAAGACCTTGAAAATGATGCCACCTACTGAAAATTGTGGATCACTCAAGGAACCTGCAACGGGTAGATTAATCGATATACGCCCCTGATTATCTCTTAACAAGGCTACAGCCAGCATTACGGGTAACTTGGTTACATTTGGACCATCGACGTGCTCACCAAAAGTCAACTGATCGAGCGTGATTGAATTATCGGCTTTCAAGCTCTGATTTTCGACACGGTAGCTGACTTGCATAGAAAGCTTGCCTTTTTCGATTGGGTACCCAGCATATTTAGCGGCGTAAGGCGTCAAACGGGTCAACTCTAAGCCATTTGCGCTGCCTGTAATGTCTAAAAATAAGGGCGACGTCAAGGGATTAATTGCGCCAGAAATCAATAATGGTGCATCATTATCAACATTACCATGCAGCTCTACATTTGCAGGTTGTGGATTGTCGGAAGCAAGCAAGCCAATGGTACCGCTGATGTTCGTTAAATTAGCGTGATAGTTCGGCTTAATGAAGTTATCTGCGAAATTCACATTACCACTACGCAGTTCGGTCTGTGCAATGCGAATAATCATCGGTTTATTTGACTTGTCTGACTTCGCAGGCTTGGCCGTGTCAGACGCAGCAAGCGGTGCTACCTGTGATGACACATTGCTTGTCGTTGTCTTTCCGGATGCATCGGTTGCGACTGCTTTTTCTGTCATCGTGGTGGCAGCGGCATTAGCGGCACCATTTTCATCGGCATGAGGTGCTGTCTTGCTCACCAGGATATTCTGCAGATTCAGTTGTGCGTTATCCGACAAAACGAGTCGCGCAAAAAAATCATTCAGTGTCAATTTTTTCAAATTAAACGCATCTTGCGCACCACCAATTGTGGTGTTGATGCCATCGAGGCTAATTGCTTTCCACTCCAAAAAATCTTCATTACTGCCATTTTCATAAATTTTGAAATCATTAAAACTGACACTACCGTTGTACGCAATCTGACGCTGATCTTGCAACACATTGGTGATATCAAGTTTACCTTTAGCACTGGCAGATCCTTTTGTAATTTCAACATTGAGCAACTGTGAAAAATATGGATACAGAGACGCGACAGGTAAACTCTGTGCATCGATCATGGCACCAATTTGTTTTAATTGTGGTGCGGCCTGCGCCGTAAAATTCAATTGCCCCTTACGGTTAACGTGTGACTTCAGGCTGACCTTAAACGGCTGCGACAAATCACTATTGAATTGTGTCAGGCTAAGGTTAATTCCATTGACATTGAGCTTCACGACTGGTGTCACTGACGCATCACCAAATACGACTTCGCTGTCCTTGAGATCAAATTGACCGAGTGCAATTTTCCAGTCGTAGGCTTTGTCTGTAGTTCGCGATGTCGTCACGTTTTTTGCAGGGTGCGCATCATTTGCTAACCAGTGCTGTACGCCGAGACTTGCTTGCTTATCACGTCTGATATCAGCTTTGACGCCTTGCAGCGTCACTGTAGGTAATGTCACTGTATGGCTACCGGTATCTAACTCGGCCTTATCGAGCATCAGCGATTCAAAACTAAAACTCCCCTCTTCTGGCTTACCTTGTACGTTTGCATGTTCAAGATTGGCACTCAACTCCGTGAATTGCACCTGTGCAGGGCTTACTTGTAAATGCGAGCTCGCATTCAGTTTTCCACCAAGACGCGCATGTAAAAATGGGGAGACAAAATTTTGGTAATGCGATAAATCGATGTCTTTCAATTCCAGCTTGCCCTGTACTGTGCCAGTCAATGCCTGCAAGTCACCTTCAAAATGAATGTTCTCATCATCGCTGGTTGCGAGGCTCAATATCACTGGCGCCGCCGGCGCATCTTTAGCACTGCTGAGGTGATGCGCTTGCAAAGCCAGATGTTGTAACTCTATGGTTTGCTCTGGCTGCGCATGTACGGCATCAGAGATGTGAATCGCACCTTGCTGAACGTCAAGCGAAGTAATCGTAATCAAAGGATACGTGCTCACCTTTGCGGGTGCAGGATTATTTTCTAGCGTTGTCTTTACGAGCTTATTCTGCCCATTTTTCTGAGGTGCAGGCGTGCTTAAGTTAGTCCAGTTAACACCATTATTTTTTGAAAAATCTACCCATACCTGCGGGTTATTCAGTCGTAGCTGCGTGACTTCAGCTGCCGCGGTCAGGAGATTGATTTGCTTGATCTGCACATCCAGATCAGAAAATTTTAATAAATTAGCAGCGCGTCCATCTTTCACATCGACATTCTGCAAATGAATGCCGCCACTCAATAATATCTGTGCATCCGGCTCACGTTTAAAACGTAGATCAAGTTTTGTACTCAGCGTGGCATGTGCAATCTGAACTGGCAAAGCAACCGGTAAATAGGCAACATATTGCGCAAGATCGAGTTGCTCGACATCGAGTGCTAATGAGGTATCAAGGCTTTTAACAAACGGTTTTGAGCGCGCATTGAGAGCAAAACCTGCACCATTTACGCGCCCGGATAGCTTAGGGTCAATAAAACTATCCAAGGTTTTCGGAAAGTTAGAAATAAACGGTACGCCAACTTGTAAATCAGTGATTTTAAACAGCTTCGCTTTTACTTGGTCATCAAAACTGATTGCACTGTCTTTTAACTGGATATTTGCCATCGCGAACCGAAATGGTGTATCGCTCTTTGGCATGGCATCTATTTTATCGAGGATGTCGCTGAAATTATAGACACCCTTACCATCAGAACTCAATCGTACCAGATGCAAGTCAGCGGCCATCAGCTGCAACTCGTTTAATACCAGCGCTTGATGAAATATTGAACTCAGAGAAACACTGACTACCAGCTCTTTCACTCCCAACGCCAATGCTTTCTTATCCGCCTCATACAAGCGAACGCCATCTAGCGTGAGTGCCAACTGAAACGGCGAGAAACTAATGCGATCGATCTCTAACTTACGTCCAATCTGCTGCTGCACTTGTTCAGTTGCCACTCGTTTGACGTAACCAGGCAAAAACGCCCAACTGACTAAGGCCATCACCAAGATCAACATCAGCAAGAAGCCAACGTAACGTGCAACATTCCAGCGATGCCAAAACGATGTTACGGTACTAGGTGGAGTTGGTGGAGTGGTGGCTGTCACGGTATACCTCAGAGCTTATTGATATTCATTCTTACCAACATTATACGACTGCAAAGTATATAAAAACGGCAAACCCTGCCAAGGCAGGGTGAACAAATGTGAATTACAAATATAAAACTAAGCCACCGGAGTGATGCAAAACAAACCCCTTTATGCCATACATTTCCCTGCGACAACTTTCATAACCACAGGATTACCCCCGATGAGATAACTGAGGTCAGCAGGCCGATCGATACGCCACAAAACAAAATCTGCTGCCTTACCTACTTGCAGCGTTCCAACCTCATCAGCCAATCCCAAAGCACGCGCGGCGTGACAGGTTGTGCCTTGCAAAGCTTCGAGGGGGGTCATGCGGAACAGGGTCGCGGCCATATTCATCGTTAATAGCAACGAGCTTAACGGCGATGTACCGGGATTACAATCCGTTGCCAACGCAATGGGGACGCCTGCCGCCCGTAGTCCTGCTAAAGGTGGATATTTAGTTTCGCGTAAAAAATAGAAAGCGCCGGGCAGCAATACGGCGACCGTACCAGCCGCAGCCATCGCGGCAATACCATCTTCCGACAAGTATTCAAGATGGTCAGCAGACAATCCCTGGTATTTCGCGGTTAAACTTGCGCCGCCCTGATCTGATAATTGTTCGGCATGGAGTTTGACAGGTAGACCAAACCGTTGTGCAGCCTGAAACACCCGCTCTGTCTGTGATAGACTAAAGCCGATTTTTTCGCAAAACACATCAACAGCGTCGACCAGATTTTCTGCCACCAGTGCGGGTAACATAACATCACACACCATCGTAATGTAGTCATCGGCGCGTCCCGCGTATTCTGGCGGTAAGGCATGTGCACCAAGAAAGGTAGTTTTAACCCGCACAGGATATTCGCGATCGATACGCCGTGCTACCCGTAAAATCCGCGCTTCAGTTTCCAGATCAAGGCCATAACCAGACTTAATTTCTAAGGTTGTCACGCCTTCAGCAAGTAGATTTTTCAGACGTGGCAGACAGGCCTGCATCAACTCCTCTTCACTGGCAGCACGTGTGGCATTCACCGTCGCCACAATACCACCACCCTGCCGCGCGATTTCTTCATAAGCTACGCCATTTAAGCGTGCTTCAAACTCATTACTACGATTTCCAGCGTAGACCAGATGTGTATGACAATCGATTAAACCCGGGGTCACCCAACATCCCTGCCCATCGACAACCGTGTCTGCTGTCATGGTTTCCGGAAAATCAGTCGCAACACCAAACCAGGCGATTTTACCGTCGCGGACCGCTATTGCCGCGTCGCGTATTTCACCATATCCAGCGATCATCGTCGCAAGGTGGAGGTTCTTCCAGATGGCGTCAACATGCAGCATCAGCTTTGTCCCATGTTTAAAAAGTGAATCGTGATCAGATACAACTGCGCATCGTCAGCAGCGGACAAGCCCACAATAACCCCCTCGTGCTCGTGTCGCTCTTCAAACAAACATAAATCACCCTGTACTAAAGACTCGCCAGAACTCAGCGTTGCAGATCCTTGTGCGCAATACAGTAATACCTGTTGCGAATCGCCAGCAGAAACAAAGTGGTCGCCAGCAGATAATCGCTGCATATGATGTTGACACACGTCACGTCGGGTCATCATATTAAGATCAAGTACGGGATCAGCAATCAGCTCCGCATTGATCGGTAATTCGCCAGCAAAGCGATAAGGTGCCACCGAGCGCGTTAATGACACGTTGGCTTGAGGCGCTTGCGCACCATCATCTGTATGCAGAATCAGGCCTTCACCGGAGAGAATGGCTAACGTGCGATCAATCTGAGAGAAATGCGAAAACGGACCATCTGCATTCACCGCGGCGGTACTCAGGCGCCAGACGAAATTTTCTAGGTGCGCATCCACCGGAAAAATCGCCAGCTCCGTTGTACTGCCACCGCCATTTTTCCATGGCATGGTGTGGTAATCCTGTTGGGTCCATTTACGCATAGTCACTCAGTCAAAAATGAAGTCCGAAATTAAGCCAAATACAGATGCTGGTACAGATGCTTGCATTGTGTACTTAAGCTACCAGAAACGACCAGATTTTTCGCTGCCTCGATATCCGGTGCGAAGAAACGATCTTTGTCGTAGAACGCGACTTTAGCACGCAAGGCCTGATGGACTTGTGTCAACATGTCAGACGTTTTGAGCGGCGCATGGAAATCCACCCCTTGCGCCGCAGCCAGCAATTCAATGCCGACAATCGTTGCCGTATTGTGCGCCATTTCGTGCAAGCGACGTGCGCCAAAGGTTGCCATACTGACGTGATCTTCCTGGTTCGCTGACGTTGGAATCGAGTCAACGCTGGAAGGATGCGCGTGTGATTTATTTTCAGAGGCTAATGCCGCTGCAGTAACATGAGCGATCATAAATCCAGAGTTCAGACCAGACGACGGCACCAGGAATGGCGGCAAGCCAGAAATAGACGCATCAATGAGCAAGGCAATACGACGCTCAGAAATGGCGCCGATTTCGGCAATCGCCAGCGCCAACGTATCCGCCGCAAACGCGACAGGTTCTGCATGGAAGTTGCCGCCAGAAATTACTTCACCTGTTTCAACAAACACCAAGGGGTTATCCGTCACCGCATTGGCTTCAATCAATAAAGTACGCGCAGCATTATTGATGATATCCAAACACGCGCCCATCACTTGTGGCTGACAACGTAAGCAATACGGGTCTTGGACGCGTTCATCATTCACCAAATGCGACAAGCGAATTTCACTCCCCTTTAGCAGGTCACGATAAACCGCCGCCGTGGCGATCTGCCCTGGTTGGCCACGGCTGCTGTGAATACGTGCATCAAATGGTGCATCACTACCTTTAGCTGCATCGACAGACAAGGCGCCCGTAATCGTCGCGGCTTCGAGTAAGCGTTCAGCCAGGAACAAGCCATTGAGTGCCAGCGCGGTGGATACTTGTGTGCCGTTAATCAGTGCCAGGCCTTCTTTCGCGGCCAACACCACAGGCGTAATACCTGCTTTCGCTAAAGCGTCTTTCGCCGCAACGAGTTTGCCGTCCACGCGAACATCACCCTCGCCCAGCAATGCCAGCGTCATGTGCGATAACGGCGCCAAATCGCCAGATGCACCAACCGATCCTTTGACCGGAATTGTTGGCATAATGCCCGCGTTATACATTGCGATCATGCTATCGATAACGGAAGCACGGATTCCAGACACGCCACGTGCCAGACTCGCAATTTTCATTGCCAAAATCAGACGCACGATCTCATCTGAAATCAACTCACCCGATCCCACCGAGTGCGACAAAATCAGATTACGCTGCAACAGCTCTAATTGCTCATCAGGAATACGGGTTTTTGCCAATTTGCCAAAGCCAGTGTTGATACCGTATGCGGCATCACCTTTCGCAACGATCTGATGAATCGTCGCCGCAGATGCGTTGATACCGGTGTAGGCCGAGGGTGTCAGTTTCAGTGCTTGCGGTGCGGTCCAGATGGCACGCAGATCGGACAAGCTAAACTCGCCCGGATGAATTTCAAAATGTGTCGTCATTCTTGCTCTCTCAATCTTTACGATATTCAGTGCGGCAGAGCATCATTCATATCGCCAATGCCCTGCTGTTCTTCTGAAAATTTATTTAATCATTGGTAAATTCAAGCCTTCGCGCTTGGCGCAGGCAACTGCTTGCTCGTAACCTGCGTCGGCATGACGCATGACACCGGAACCACAATCGTTAACCAATACCCGCGCCAGTCGTTTCGCGGCTGCCTCGCTGCCATCAGCAACGATCACCATGCCGGAATGCTGCGAGTAGCCCATACCAACACCGCCACCGTGGTGCAACGATACCCAACTCGCACCACCGGCGGTGTTGAGTAAGGCATTGAGTAATGGCCAGTCAGATACCGCATCGGTGCCATCTTTCATCGCTTCTGTTTCACGATTCGGGCTGGCGACAGAACCGGTATCGAGGTGATCGCGACCGATGACGATTGGTGCTTTCAATTCACCGTTTTTCACCATTTCATTAAACGACAAACCGGCAATGTGACGCTCACCCAAGCCTAACCAGCAAATCCGCGCTGGTAAGCCTTGGAAAGCGATACGCTCGCCTGCCATATCCAGCCATTTGTGCACGCCTTTATTCTGCGGGAACAGTTCTTTAATTTTGGCATCCGTTTTACGGATATCTTCCGGATCACCCGACAATGCCACCCAGCGGAACGGCCCTTTGCCATCACAGAACAAAGGACGAATATACGCCGGTACAAAGCCCGGGAAATCAAACGCATTCTTCACGCCTGCATCAAATGCAACCTGACGGATGTTGTTACCGTAATCCACAGTTGGAATGCCCATTGCATGAAAATCTAGCAACGCTTGTACATGCACCGCACAGGCTTGTGCTGCGTCTGCCGTCAGTTTGCCATGTTGGCTCGCATCCTGTTGTGCAGTTTTCCATTGTGCGACAGTCCAGCCGATTGGCAAGTAGCCGTTAATCAGATCATGTGCCGATGTCTGGTCCGTCACCATATCCGGTTTCATACCGCCTGCTTTTGCGCGTCTTACCAATTCAGGCAAAATCTCAGCAGCATTGCCTAACAAGGCGATAGAGACGGCTTCTTTACGATCACAATGATGCTTGATCAGTGCCAGTGCATCATCCAGATCTTTGGCTTGTTTATCGACATAGCGGGTCCGCAAGCGGAAATCGATACTGCTTTGCTGACACTCGATATTCAGAGAGACTGCGCCAGCAAAACTAGCTGCCAGTGGCTGCGCACCGCCCATACCGCCAAGACCAGCCGTCAGAATCCAACGACCGCCCCAGTCACCGTTAAAGTGTTGACGCCCTGCTTCTGCAAAGGTTTCGTAAGTGCCTTGCACAATGCCTTGGGTACCGATGTAAATCCAGCTACCCGCAGTCATTTGTCCGTACATGAACAGCCCCTGACGGTCAAGCTCATTAAAATGTTCCCAGTTCGCCCATTTAGGAACGAGATTGGAATTGGCGATCAAAACGCGCGGGGCATCCTCATGGGTTTTAAACACGCCGACAGGCTTACCGGACTGAATTAACAGCGTTTCATCTTCATTTAACTCTTTGAGTGACGCTAGGATCTGATCAAAGCACGCCCAATTGCGTGCCGCACGACCAATACCACCGTACACCACCAGATGTTTTGGATTTTCAGCGACCGCCGGATCCAGATTATTCTGAATCATGCGATAGGCCGCCTCAGCAACCCAAGTTTTACATACTTTCTCAGCACCAGTCGGTGCGTGAATTACACGGCTGGCATCCCAGCGAGGATCGTTTTGAAGCGTCGTTGTCATCTTGTCTCTCTCCAAGTCTCACAGTCATAGCTCAAATAGCGCGATTTGCACCGCATTCAACACAAAAACCCACTGCCCGACAGTCAGAATATGCCATTGACAGTCCAATGCGTTTTGTTGGAAGAAATTCTAAGTTGTATATACAACTTTTGCAAGAAGAATTTTAGTGAGACAATATGCTGATAATTCAATAGGATAATCGTGTCAAAAGTTCAATCTCAATCCCCTGCCTTCCAGACCATTAAAGACTATCTGCTCAAGGAGATCCAGACAGGCACATGGAAAGAAGGTGACGCCATTCCTTCCGAAGCGATGCTGGCAGAGCAATTTGGCGTCTCACGCATGACCGTCAACCGTGCTGTGCGCGAGCTGACAAGCGAACAAATTCTGAACCGGATACAAGGCTCAGGGACCTACGTTGCCCAGCAAAAATACCAGGCAACGCTGGTTGAGATTAAAAGTATCGCTGCCGAAATCCGTCTGCGCGGCCATGTCCATCGTAGTGAATTGCATTTACTTAAAGAAATTCCAGCATCTGAGCAACTTGCGCAAGAATTTCATGTCAAAGCTGGGCATCGCTTATTCCGTTCGGTAATTGTGCATTTTGAAAATGACATGGCAATTCAGGTCGAAGACCGTTGGGTCAACTCGAGCGTGACGCCTGAGTATTTAGCTCAGGATTTTAGTAGCATGACACCAAATGAGTATCTGGTAGCCGTGGCGCCGCTGCAAGGTGTGGATTACAGCATTGAAGCATTGATGCCAACCAGACAGGTGGCGGAGATGCTCAGGATTTCGATGAAAGAAGCTTGTCTGGTATTGCATAGAAAAACACGCTCACAAGGCAAAATCGCGACGATCGTCACAATGTGGCATCCCGGAACACGCTACCAGTTTGCGGGAAGTTTTTAAAGCAAGAACTCTGTCAGCGGAACAACATTGACGAACGTTTTGACGTTAGAAAACACAAGGCAATACCAGCTTAACAACTGAAAACAATGCGATACCTGACAACCAGTTAGAATACGCACAGTTTTCAAGAATACAAAACATAACGCTTTAGATCCTATTTACACGAAAGTACGCCATGGCAAAGAAAAACGACATCGATCCTGAAACAGAAGCACTGATCGCATGGTGTATTGAAGTAGAAGGATTTCTGGTCGCTGGCGGTGCCACTGTGGCCCAAGCGCAGGATCATATTGAAGAACAAATTGAATGGTTCACCGATTTATTTTTTGATGGTCTGACACCAGAAGAAGCTGCTAAAGAAGCTTTAGCTTAATTATTACCACTTGGTTTAGATTAGAACATGTATCGTCGCTTTTTATTGATTCCCCTTGCGCTATGCCTATCCGGTCTGAGTGCCTGCTCTAGCAACAAGAATGCAGCGTTCCAACATGAAGAATTTGGTGAAACCGGTGTATTTACCCGTAACTACCCTGGCAACGAACACGCTGCCTGCGAAGCTGCGAGACGCGCATTGCTCAGCCAGGGCTACGTCATCAGTGACTCGAAACCAACGAACATTAAAGGACGTCGCAAATATCAACACGATGTCGATACCCATGCAGAAATCGAATTCAATGTTGTTTGCGTCGCAGACAGTAAGGGAAGCAACAGCAGCACCGTATTCGCAAATGCTATTCGCGATCGCTACTCACTCAAAAAAAGCAACACTTCGGCTAGCATTGGCGTGAGTGCCATTGGCTCTGTGTCGCTACCGTTTGGCACCACCGATGACTCACTGGTCAAAGTAGCGAGCGAAACGATCGCAACGGGGCAATTCTATGGTCAGTTTTTTGATCTGGTTGAACGCTATCTGGATGCAACAAAATATCCTAATGAGCCGGATGCCGATAAAAAAGACGTCGCCGATAAATCCACCAAATCGGCGGAGCCAACGCCAAATTCTGTGAGCACTAGTAAAACGGATACAAACAAAACGACAGACGACGACCCAGCGACTGTGGCTCAAAAAAATGCAAAAAATCAGAAGAACTTTGAAGATGAATAACAATGTTTGAAAAGACGATGCAAGCAGATGACTTACAGCGATTACTGACGTTGAAAATGCCTTACGGAAAATATAAGGACAAACTCATCGGCGATCTGCCTGGGCATTATCTGGGCTGGTTTGCGCGCGAGGGTTTTCCTAAGGGGGAAATCGGGCGATTACTGGAATTGATGTACGAAATCGACCATAACAATTTGCGTGACCTGCTCAAGCCATTGAGGAAATAAATCAGTCACCGCGGTAGTCACCGAGTTAGTCGCTCTTGCGTGAGCTTTCTACAGCATACGGATAACAGAAAATAAGCAAAAGAAACAAAAAAAAACAAAAAAAAACAAAAAAACAGCAATACTCATCGAGTTTGCTGCTTTTTTCTCAACAGCATATACAAACAATAGGCCATTGCGTATCACGCTGTCTGAGCGACGGCGTGAACCTTATTTGAGCTCTGTTTTCTCTGCATCCTTATTCTTTTTACCTGCAGCAGACGCTGGCAAAAATTTCATAGGATCATTGATACCTGCAGCATACGCTGTAACTACGCTGCGTGAACGCAGGCAAGAAGCGCTCAATACTGTCGCGTCAGAGGCAGCAGAATTGACACAAACCTGTAATTCCTTCACGGCATCGAGTGGAATACCAGCCGCAGCAGCGACAGAAACGATAGATTGTGGGTTCGCACCACTGGAAACCAGGCTATCCACGGTTGCCTGCAAGTTGGCGCTCGTCGTCAGGGCATTAAAAATACCATCAACGGATGTATCAACACCCTCAGCGGAAGCAGCAGAAATACCGCCAACCAGAGCCAGACCGACGACTGCACTTTTCAAAAATTTATTCATGGTATCTCCTCAACAGATCGATAAATCGATAAACCGACAATGGGTCAATGGGTCAATTGGATAAATTATATTGCCCTAAGTAATTTATTTTAATGAAGACTGATGTAAATAGAAAGCACAGATTTAAAATTAAAAAGAAATAAATCATAGCAATTTCTTTGCAGAAATGTTTTGACGCTTTCATGGTACATATTGGCATGTCTGTTGTCGCTCCTCACCTGAGGACAAGTGATAACAGCCAACTAAAATGATTTCCTTATGGCGATGTGTACCCAATAGCGCGATCCCTCTCTAACGCCTTGAGTTGATCCATCACCTGTTGATCTACCTTAAGATCCTGCTCTGCCGGAATCACCAACGTGGTAAATTGCTTCAATTCCGCCTGCGGCACATCACGTAATCGGATTTTCTCAGCACGAACCTGCTCTAACGGATGGGTGGCAGCTTCATACAAAATCACTTCGTGATCCAATGAGTAGGTGTTGGCCAGCTTATCAGTAATGATTTGCAAATGGGCTTGCTCCGTATCGAACCGCTTCATCGTCAAATCACCAGCAATACCAATCTGCCACACGATAAACATCGCTGTAGGATCAATCACCCGCTGATAAATCATGAACTGTGTGGCTTCCATTGATTGCATGCCACGCGTTCCGGGGTCAATTCCCAGATCAGCAACCAGACAATCCAGCGCAGAGATACCCGGCTCCATGTGTGCTTCAAATCCTTCTTTACGCGCATCAGCAATTGCCATGTGCGAAATGCATGCAAAGATACCTGGATGCCCATAAAACGCCGCACAAACCCGCTTACCTGCACGGACCTCCGCGAGTATCGTGTCTGCCATCCTACGGTAGGTATCGCGCCGTGTTTTACCATCGATTTTTGTATCTTGGTAGTGATCATTCAAGCAGACATATTGTTTGGCGATTTCTTGCAACCATTGTCGCGTAAAAATGTTAGGAACGGCAGCAATAACAACATCAAACGATTCTATATAGCTTTTAGAAATTGGCGTTAGCTGCCCCGCCATACGCATTCCCGTACCGACACACACGAGTTGCCCAGCTTGTTGCATGGTCATGATAGAAGTGAAGAGTAAAAATAAAGATCAGTGAATTATTCAAATACCGACACACAATTACGGCCATCAGATTTGGACTTATAGAGTGCTTTGTCAGCACATTCCATCAATACTTCAAAACTGCTACTACTGTGAGTATCCACAGTGGCGATCCCGAAACTCGCTGTTAGCGGGAACCGAAAACCACTAGGCTCAGTATCAATCGCCGCGATTGCTAGGCGGCAGCGTTCTGCGAGCTGCAACGCAACTTGGGCATCCGCAGCAGGCATACAAATCGCAAACTCTTCGCCTCCCAGTCGACCGAACGTATCACCAGCGCGTAAGACATCCTTGACCGCAAGACAAACGTTACGCAATACCCAGTCTCCCGTAGGATGACCAAAGTTGTCGTTGACGCGCTTAAAGAAATCCATATCAAACAGAATCAGACTAACAGCCGAGGTCCGATCAGCGACAGCGTTGGCGCTGACAGTGATGAAATGGCTACGGTTACTAATTTGCGTAAGTCCATCCGTTTGTGCGTGCCGTTTAAAAATATTCTTTTGTTGTATTACGCGCGACAGCCAGATTCCAGACGCCAGCAACAACATGACCGCCAGACCAACCAAGAGCAATAAGATCTCGTTATTTTTCTTCTCTAATTGCTTTTCGAACGACAGTAATTTATTTTTTTGCTCGAGCAAGGTGAGCTGATTTGCTTTGTCCTGCATGTCAAATTTAACGCGCTGATAGGCGACATTTTTTTGTAGCTGCTCGTCCAATAATTTATTTTTAAGTACTAGGGCAGCATTGGCAAACTCGAGTGCCGCAGCATACTGACCTTGGGCTTGTTTAATTTTTGACATCGTTTCATTGGACAACTCAAGCAATTGGTTGTACTTGGCAGTGGACGCATTTTGCAACGCCTTCATAGAAACATGTTCTGCTTCAGACAACTTTCCAAGCTTCAGATATCCGCGACCTAAAGCCTCTTGTAACTGCACCGTTGTTTCCGATACTTTTGAGGATTCTGTATCTGTGCCGAGCAAAGGAATAATAGACTTAACACCTTGAGAAAACTCCCCTTTATCGATTAAATCAATCGCAAATAAGGATTTTATGATGTACGAAATAAATGCTCTGCCATTACTATCGCAAACCGTGAGCGCAGACGGAATTTTTTGTTGTGCCGTATCGTGTTGCGCACGGAGAATATGGATTTCGATTTGATTTGCCAGTCCATAGCAACGCGCAGACAAATCATCATTCGTTCCTCGCAATTCAAGCATACGCTCTGTATAGACATATGCCTCGTCATATGCGTGCAACGAAATCAGAAGAGAAACAGCAGATTGTAGTGTAGAAATTTTTGCGTTTGTGTCTGACAATTTCGAAAGAAGAGAAATACCTTCGTTCATCGTTTTCAACGCGTTTTCATACTCATTGAGTTCAATATATGCAGTAGATAACTGATATAAGAACATTGACCGCACATTAGGATCAGTCACCTTATTTAAATAAGAATTAACAACTGCAATCCGGTCCAAGTTACGCCCTTGTAATCCAAGAGATGAGGACTTTAAGAGATAAAACTTGGTTTCTTCTTCTTTAGTAAATTTGCTTATTTGTGTCTCTAGTACAGAAAGAATTTGATTACTTTCTTCCGGTGTTTTTTTTAGAGCGAGCGCTGTCGCATCCAGTAATTGCTTGATTGTTCGCGTTTCAGAAACACTTCCAGAGGCAAGTAACGGACACGCAAAAAATAGAGCAAGTACCATACATAGTCTTGCTCTATTTTTTGATAAGGATTTTAAAATTTCGGCAAGTGCCAAAAATTTACTCCGTCGAAAAATGCGTAACTTCAATTGTTGGTAATTCAGCTGGCTTAATACCTACCGCATGAGCAACTTTAACTTTATCACCAGAATTAAATGTTGCTTGCTCCTCATGCGTCAAACCATACTTAGTCATTGCATGGGTAGGATCTTTTGCATGCGCTGTACGTGCATCTGCATTTTGATCGAGGTGATTCAGATAATCTAATAACTTTGCCATACACGACCCATTTAAAATTAGTTGATAGAATTAACACAGCCTACGATTCTATTATGTTTCCACCAAAATTGTAACAAAATGAAAGGTGGTTAAAATTAAATTATGCGTAACACTGGGTAGCGATTCCATTCTGGCTCGACAAACCGTTGACAATGCGCAAAAATAAAATCCAATACCGCATTTTGATCGCTTAAAAGCGCAGGATTTTCTTGCTTCCAAGCATCAAAAGCGGCACGTACAGCAGGTTCATCACGCAAAATTTCAGCCGCTGTATCTTCGAACACATAATCTGAATATGCTTCTTTTTTCTCCAAGCAGCTATTAAAGAACCCCCAACGAAAAAAACTATCGTGCGCTTGTGGCTCGAGTGTTTCAATGATGTAACGAGCCTGCGACTGATCGAGCGTGATCACATAGTCGCCTGCCTGCACAGCGATGTGTTCTTGCTGACGTTTCAGCTCGACTTCGTCGTGGAACATATGCCCCTCATAGGGATGCAAACGTGACTTCACCGAAGTGATGCGGTAAGTATCCACTTCCATCAGTTGATCGGCACTTAATTGTTGCATTTGCACACCATTCCATTGCAAACGCTCTATCACTGCTCTCCACGACTGTGGTACCAGATACGCTTTTGGTTGCTTAACGGAAATATCAGCAACAAAATGATTAAAGTACGGAATCGGTTTTTCCCACGGCTGGCTGCGATCATAGGATAGACGGGTGTAATTACCGATAGCGCTCGGATGATACACAGCTTGATATCCCTTAAACAAGAACGTAGATGCCTGTGCGTGGTCAGCTGTCCAATGCACCGCGGTTTGTTGATTTTTGCTTGCAACTTCGCGTGCCTGAACACGTAAGTCGTGGATTTGGGTACCGTTGGCAATGGTAAAGTTCAGCACGGTCTCAACGAGGGCACGCATGGATTCATAACGATCAGCGAACGGCTTGAGCATGTGGGTTTCCGGCATAAAGCCGATTGTATGATGCAGCGTCGCGTAACCGGTCGAAAAACGTGGTGTTTCTAAAAAATCTTCAATACCGTGATCAGGGATATCTTTGACAGGATTAACATACGGACAGGTTGGCCAGCCGCGCGTCGCCATCTCGGTATAAATTGCTGGCAGCATCTGCTCCTTCAGAAAAGGCCCCAGACCATAGCCCAGCTTATCCGTTTGAGTCTGAATTAGCGTCATGGTGTAGTGGTAGTCAGCACCATTCGAAGTGTGCGTATCTACCATCACATCCGGGCTCCACGCGCTGAAGAAGCGGCTAAAGGCTTGCGCATTAAGGCTGTCGCATTTAATAAAATCGCGATTCAGATCCAGATGCAGACTGTTACCGCGGAAGCCAAAACTTTCAGGTCCATCCTGATTCACCCGTGAAGTAGTTTGGCGATTCAGACTACCATCAACGTTATACAGCGGAATAAACAAAAAAACCGTTTTACCTAATGCAGCACGACGTTCTGGTTGCAGACAAAAATCCCGCACCAGCGCCATACAACCATCGACGCCTTCTGGCTCGCCAGGATGAATACCGTTGTTATTAAAAAATACTGGTCGTCCTTGCGCCTTTAACCGCACACGATCAAATTCACCATCAGCGGTAATCACGCCCGCGTGTAGTGGACGTCCGGCGTCAGACTGCCCTATTTCTATAAAGTGCAGCGTCTCAGGAAACGCTTGTGCTAACTCTTGATAGAACCGAATGCAATCCTCCCACTGGGTGGTCTGATTGCGGTTGCCGCTCTCATAAGGCGTGATAAAGTCAGGAGCAAAAGACGGCGTGATAGTCATAGTCTGGCAGTGTCAAAAATCTGGAAAGTCTTGATTCTAGCTTACATTCCAAAAGGAATTGAGACTCGTGGCATACTGCCACTTAAAATTTAATGATGGATTTATTTTCAGGAGAAAATCTTGACCGATGCTGAATTATCAAAATTAAAAAGTGCATGTCATACGCTGTTAGGAGGCCATAAAGCACTAACACCTGCAGAAACGTTTGCACTGATGGCGTACTGGTGCGAACAACATCACGTAGAATTTGACACTTATGGTGACGGTGCCGTGGTGCAGGAGTTTGAGCAAAAAATCGCCAGTCTGCTGGGGATGGAAGCGGGCTTATTCTGCATGACTGGAACGATGACGCAAGCCACCGCATTGCGACTGGCAAGCCAAGAGCGCCGCAATCCGCTGGTCGGCTTACATGCGAGCTCACACATTCTGATCCATGAACGCAGTAATTTTCAGACGCTACAGCACTTTCAATCGATCACCCTCGGACAGCCGCATCGTCCATGGACACTTAAAGATCTGACGTCACAAGCTGAACCTCTCGCTGCGCTGCAGATCGAGTTACCGATGCGGGAAATTGGTGGTCAGCTACCCGAATGGGATGAGCTAGAAGCGATAAAAGCCCACTGCCACACGCATCAGATTCACTTGCACATGGACGGCGCACGCTTATGGGAAGCCGCTGCCTATTACGGTAAAAGCCTGCAAGAGATTGCCCTCGGTTTTGATTCGGTGTACGTCTCTTTTTACAAAGGGATGGCAGGCTTAGGTGGTGCGATGTTGTTGGGAAAACCGGCATTTCTGGCAAAGGCACAGGTATGGATCCACCGTCTGGGTGGTAACATCTTCCGTCGCACCCCTTATCTCGCTTCCGTTGCGATGCAGTTTGACCAACGCTTGGCCGCGATGCCCGCCTATTTTGTACGCACTCAACAACTCTACGACATCCTGCGTAACTACCCCCAGTTCCGCACCAATCCAGCGGAGCCGCAAGCAAACATGCTACATCTCCACTTACCAGTCTCACCAGAAAAAGCCATTGCCATCCGCAACGCCATTGCTCAGGAACACGGCATCTGGCTCTTCAACAACGCAGTAGCAACTGCGCTGCCGAACAGCAGCATGTTTGAGTTATACGTAGGTGATCAGTTGTTGCATCTCGACGATGACAAACTGCGCAAGGCGTTGGATTTGTTTGCTGCAGCATTAAGTCATTAGTGACATTGCGCGCATACGCATCAACGCTGAGCATTAGTGTTTAAGTTTGAGTTTGAGTTTGAGTTTGAGTTTGAGTTTGAGTTTGAGTTTGAGTTTGAGTTTGAGTTTGAGTTTGAGTTTGAGTTTTAGTTTGAGATTAAAATCAGCGTGGCAGATTTAGTGCTGCTGTTAGCCTTGTCCGATTGAGACAAAGCAATGTGTACTTCACGGAAAACGGATCAGAAAGTGTTTTTGTTTGAGCGCAGGGAATTTAAACACTTTCCCGTTTTGTGTAACGCACACATTTTGCTGGCACGCAGTGCGGCATCGGCAGGACAACCTCTGAGGTTGCCTTTCTTTTACTTACTTTGCTTACTTTGCTTACTTTGCTTACTTTGCTTACTTTGCTTACTTTGCTTACTTTGCTTTTAACAAAAGACAAGTAAAAATCAAACTACTTCTACACCTTTCATCCGCTCCTGCAACCTCTCCCGCACAAAACGAATATGACTCCGCAAATGATATAACTCTTCCATATACGACAGTGGCAAACTCGTGTTATTCACTTTCTCCTCAATATCATCCAGATGCAGCAATTGTTTCTCTAGCCGCTGCAACGGCGAATTCTCATCGGCCTCATCAATCCATTGCTCAACAATGCGCAACTGACCATACCAACGATAGATTCTGGAACGGATACGCCACACATACAACGGCGGGATGACTTTGGACAATGGCAACAACAACGCGCCAGCGGTAATCAGCACCACCCACATGCGATCAAAAAAGTTCGCCATCCAAAAGCTCATATACCGTTGCAACATCGGCGGACCATTTTTATAAAACTTTTCAGCCTCGGTGGCGACGGGGATTTCTGTATATTTATCGGATGGAAATTCACCCTGATCACTAAACCAGTCGGCTTTACTATGAATTTTACGCGCCGCCTGCAACAGCAAACCCGTCAAAGCAGGATGTAGGCTTTCATGTGCAACCAGCGTCGCGGTGGGGGCGATCAAATGGTAGTCACGCGAAGGAATATCAAGTCCAATATCAACGATGCCCCGCGGCAGTACAACACTCGACAAAAAAGGAAAACGACGCGTGTAGGCTTCTGCCTGAACAAAATCAAATAAACGGACTCCCGGTGTCTGTAACAGTTGTTGTACCAGTGGCGAATCACTGGCGGCGCTCAATACCACTACATCCATCTTGTCGCCCAAAAATGCCTTGGTAGCATCGACATCATTCAGACGCAAAATTTGCACGTCCGATTCCTGCATGTTATTGACATTCAGTATCTGCGAAAAAATCCGGTGCATGCCATTACCTTCTGCGCCAAGGTTAACGCGCTTACCTTTGAGATCGCTAATGGTATAGAACTCTTTTGTGCTGCGATAAAAAATCCAAATAGGCTCATAAAACAGGCTGCCGAGCGACACCAGACCTTTATCTTCTGCGGCTTGTGTTTCGGTTGAACCACTACGAACAAAGCCGACCTGGATTGCAGAATCCGGATCACTGATTTTTTGCAAATTCTCTTGCGATCCCTGCGAGGGATTGATGTGCAGCGTCACCTTGTTTTTTGCTAACTCGGTCGCATAGAGTTTGGCAAATCGCTGGTAAGAACTATTCTCAGGACCGGCCGAGAGTTCAATCACACGATCAGGTGCCGGATCGACGAGGTAATAAGCGGCACCCACAATAATACAAAGTACCAATAGCATGGGGCCAAATGCAACTAACAAATCGCGTAAAGAAAATAACGTGAACTTAATTTTTTTCATCTGGCATCATGCAGTGAGATTGTATTTATTTTGGTGAAATTAGTACGTATTCTGAATGCAATGCATCTAACCCAGCACACATTTTTTCGAAGGCAGATTCTACCTGCTGCGGATCCCCTTTGACCCCCAGTTCGATGTGGCGACGCTGTGTTTCAGTTCCAACACTAGGCAGGCTAAATATCTTGATCAGCGGGAACGCTGCTTCTAATTGCTCCATCAACGGTGTTAATACCGATTCAATGGCCTCATAGACGATGACGGCTTTTTCTGCACGTGCTTCTTGATGGAATAAATGGGCATAATGCGTATCGAGCACCCATTCCATCATCGGCCAGGCCATGACCGGAAAACCAGGGACAAAATAATGCTCTCTGATCGCAAAACCAGGAATCTTATTAAAAGGATTCGGAATCAGGTCGGCACCGACCGGAAATTCGCCCATTTTCAGGCGATGTAGATTATCTGGCGCAGTGAGATCTACTGTCTTACCGGCCTCTGATGCCATATCCGTGATGCGCTCCTGGATCAGGCGCTTGGCTTCAGGATGCAGCGTCAGTTCCAGCTGCAACGCCTCTGCAGCACACTGGCGCGTATGATCGTCTGGCGTCGCGCCGATGCCACCTGTTGAAAACACGATATCACCGGATGCGAAACTACGCTGTAGCGTCGCTACGATACGTTCACGGCTATCGCCTACATATTCTGCCCAATCCAGTTGCAAGCCGCGCGTAGCCAGGATCTGGATAAATTTTGACAAATGTTTGTCTTCGCGTTTGCCCGACAAAATTTCATCGCCAATGATAATAATACCAATTGCCATCATCTATCCTTGTTGTTAAGTTATCTGCTGATCCTGGCGATGCTGTTCTAACGCAGCCAGACAATAATGCTGGAACCACAAACCGGTAAACACAAAAACCAATACATATAACCAGATTGCAACGCCCGCCATCAACGGCAAAAATAGGACCGAGATAACGCCACCCAACCATATTAATCCAGGAGCGGCGCCAACGAGGCCCGCGACGGTGCCAATAAACAATAAAGACCAGCGGTGCTGACTAATCAGTGCTTTCCGCTCTTCCACATCGGCATGTATTGACAGCGCATCGTAGACAATCACGCGGTATGTCAGCCAACCCCACAATATTGGTTGCAATACCAAACTGATCACCGGAAATAAGGTCAGAGGCAACGTCAGCAACCAGATCGCTGCAAAAATCAGAAACGAGCTCAATGAAAACCACAGACTACCCACTACCGATCCACCGCGACGCTGCTCGAGCGACGGATAATATCGACCGCCGACATGTCTGCTGATCGTGGGCATCGCAAATAGCCCTATACTCAATAAAGCGGTAAATACCATCATTGGTAACAACAGCCACATCGCCACCAACGGGGCAACCATCGCTTTGAAGGCAAATAACCCGAGCATCGACAAAACCTCACCCGCGCTCTGGAAACTGTTATGCGTATTGAACCATTGTTGCACAAAATCGATCAGGGCTTGCATACCAAACCACATGGCGACGCTCCAGAGCAATAACGCTGCAAGGAACGGTAAAAAGGTCAATAACAACATCCGGATATGCAACTGAGATGCAATCGCCCGCCCCCAAGACACCCCAATTTTTGCGACACTCATCCGTGGATATCCTTTACTTTGTTGACCTGCTTATCAATGCCACCCATACGTTTTAAGCCAAGCCATTGCTGCGACCAGAATCCGGCCCCATACTCACGCGCGCAGCCTAGCGGCTCAGGCAACTGATCACGGATACCTGTCGAGACAAACTCCTGACTAACATGTGCCGTACCAAACAGAACATCCCAGACCGGAAACAATACCGCAAAATTATGTCCCCCTAGGGTACCTTTGCCCTTGGCTTCATGACCAATCCCTATCGCATGGTGGGTACGGTGATAACGTGGCGAGACCAGCAAGTATTCTCCTATTCGTCCAAAATGCACGCGGATGTTGGCGTGTTGCAGACTTTGCAGCATCTGCGTAACCATCACCAGCAGCACATACTGTCCCGGTTCGACACCAATGACAATGGCGATGACGCCCATATACAAATCGCGTAAGAAATCGTCCAGCAAATGATTGCGGTTATCAGTCCACAAGTTCATATCGCGTTGGCTGTGATGCAAGCTATGTAAGCCCCACCACCAGTCGAACTGATGCTCGGCACGGTGATACCAGTAATCAAAAAAGTCGAGTACAACAACATACGCCAGAAACAGCAACGTGGGATGCACTAAAAAACCGGACCACATATTCTCGAGGTTGAAGGGATTCACACCTTCAAAATGTAAAATCGCTGTCAGCTTGTCGAGTACCGGATTAAGCACGAAAAAAACCAGAATCGAAAACGCTCCAAGGCGATGTAATGCCGTGTAAATGAAATCGTTCCAGCGTGCGTAGCGGTTTTCAATCTTCTGCGCCGGAATCCAGGCTTCGAGAGGACGCAATACAATAAATAAAACGATCAACTGTAGCACGCCAAAAATGAACCACTCCACGCCCTCAAATGCGTCCTCAACAAACTCGCCCAATCCCAATGAAAACATCGCCGGTTGAACGATGCTTTCAAAAATCCACGCTTGTAGCGTTGTAATTACTTCTGAAAAATTCATGCCTTGATTGTGTGTGGTGATGGTGTGTCGTAATTACTTAAATGGACTCAACATGTTGGCTCAGTGCTTTGGTTCCGTCTTTATACGATAAGCAGGATGTTCACGTAAAGTCGCAAAACAAAAACCTTTTTTCTCTAATCCGCTAATTAACGGTTCAAGATTCTCAGGCATCCACGCCTGTTGACGCGACCAGATCCCCAAATGTGCCATAAAGATATCGCCGTCACGCAAATGATCCAATGCCCGCTTCAATAGATCGGGATTACTGAATTTCTCGCTAGATAACTCATCGCCAGAAAATCCGGCTGGTGCCCAACCGACATGGCGATAGCCACAGGCTTCGCCTACTTTGAGCAACTGCGGCGTCAACTTGCCACCCGGTGCCCGCCACAAGGGATCGAGTGTATGACCTGTCAGTTGCAGAAAACGTTCATCGACACGGTGCAATTCGGTGCAATATTGTTGGGGTGTCCAGGCTAGCTCCTTACCCGCCTGAGCACCAAATTGTGGTTTAACCAGAATCCGGCCATGTGGCAAGTCGCGAATTACATAGACGTGATCAAACGTATGCGTACCAAATGTATGTCCTTCGGCAACCAAGTCTTTCCAGTAAGGCGCCCAGCTTGGGTCGAGTGAGTAATCACCCCGAATAGTTTTTTCATTGGCTAGAAAAAAACTAGCCTTGATATGATGCTGACGCAGGGTATTGGCAACGAGCATAGCTTGCGACTGGCTACCGGTATCAAACGTCAGATAAACAGTCGCTTTACAACTTTTTGTATCACCGTTAACAGATGCCGCCAGTGCATTGACGATCAAGATAGGTGAGATTGCCAGCAATGCGAGTATACTTTTCCATTGACGTTGAAGCATCAATGTTAAAACAGGGCCATTCAGCGACTGGCAGAACAATCCGCGCAGCGTAGAATTACATATCTGGGGCGCGATTCGCAAAGAACACTCCATGTGGTGATCGTCCGACAGGAATCAGCTTAATAACTTTTCTGGATGGGATATCAATCACCGCCACCTTTTTAATCCAGCGTAAGGTCGTCCATAGTGTTTTACCATCGGCACTCACTTCCATACAATCAGGACCGCCAGGTACCGGAATGCTACCGATATTTTCTAATGTCTGTTGATCAATGATGGTGATTTCATTGGAAGTACGGTTAGAGACGAAAATATGTCGTTTGTCACCCAAGGCACGGAAGTTGTGCGTACCAACACCTGCGGTAATTTTCTTGACGGTTTTTTGCGCACGCCAATCAATGACCTCAACATAGTTACTTCCCATAATACCGACCAACAGGTATTTATCGTCTGGGGTCATCGTTATCCCTGCCGGTAATTTACCGACAGGCAGTGTCCATTTGACTTTTTGCGTCGCAAGATCAATTGCTGAAACCTGATCACTACCCTGCTGCGTGATAAACGCCGTCGTACTCGCCTTATCAAATGCCATATGACTAGGCAGCTTTGCTAATGGTACGCGACTGGCTAATTTCAAATCTTTACCGTCATAGCGGTAAATATCGACACGATCCAAACGCAAGGAATTCGACACAAACCATTTCTGATCCGGTGAAAATCCAATCTGATAGGGATCCGCGACATCTTTAATACGGCGCTGAATTTGTCCGGTGAGCGGATCAAGAAAAACTAACTCGTCACCAACTGCATTCGCGATGATCAGCGATTTGTTGTCTGGTGTCGCCATCAGATGATGCGGTTCTTTGCCAACAGGGAAAGTACTGACTTCTTGATACGTTTGTTGATCCAGTAGCGTTACTGTTGCATCACGAGAATTCAAAACCACAACCACATTGGCTTGTGCCGTTGAGACAAAAAAAGGACTTAAAAGTGCAAACAGTAAAGATGCCAACAGAGGACGACGACGCATGAAAAAAGACCGCTAAAGAATAAAATAAGCCAGCATTTTACCGTGCATAGACAGGCGGTGTTCGTTATGCACAGCTGTTTTCAGTAATTTATTAATGTTTTAATATCAATAAGACAATTCAAGTCTTTCCATATAGAAAGTTATTACGTTTCGCCCCAATCAACAACAAAATACCAGCGCAAATAAAAGCGATGGCCGAGAATTTGTTCTACAATTGCCCCACTTTTTTTAAGATTAAAGGATTCCCATGAGCTCGATCACCACCGTAAGCGGTTTGCAATACGAAGACAAAGTTGTTGGCGAAGGCGCAGAGGCACAAGCTGGTAACCACGTTGTTGTGCATTACACAGGCTGGTTGCAAAACCCAGACGGTAGCGCTGGCAAAAAATTTGACTCCAGCAAAGACCGTAATGATCCTTTCTCTTTCCCACTCGGCGCAGGTCATGTGATCAAAGGCTGGGACGAAGGCGTTCAAGGCATGAAAATTGGCGGCACACGTATTCTGACGATCCCATCAAGCTTGGGCTACGGCCCACGCGGCGCGGGCGGCGTGATTCCACCAAATGCCACATTGATTTTTGAAGTTGAATTGCTGGGTGTTTAAATTAAACATCGTCTGAACATCTTATTTTTCTGATGTCATCGAGAAGCAGAGAAATTGATACGAAAAAAGCGCCGTTACCGGCGCTTTTTTTCTTTTCGTCTCCCTCTGTTTTTCTGAAGAAAGGTTCGCAGAGACGCTTTAGAAAATGCTGAATTACTCTTTAATGAAGTGTTGACGGTAGTATTTCAATTCTTCAATCGATTCAACGATATCTGCTAATGCAGTATGTTTTTGCTGCTTTTTGAAACCAGCCAGCAATTCTGGCTTCCAGCGGCGGCACAGTTCTTTCAGTGTCGACACATCCAAATTGCGATAATGGAAATACGCTTCCAGTTTTGGCATGCCACGAACCATGAAACGGCGGTCTTGGCCGATGGTATTGCCACACATCGGGGATTTTCCAGCTGGTACATAAGGCTTCAAAAACTCGATCAGCGCGGCTTCTGCTTGCGCCTCTGTAACGGCTGAGGCTTTGACTTTGTCGATTAAGCCGGAACGACCATGCGTACCCTTGTTCCAGGCGTCCATTTTATCGAGCGTTTCATCGGATTGATGAATAACAAAGACAGGACCTTCTGCAAGCACATTAAGTTGTGAATCAGTAACAACGACTGCAACTTCGATAATTTTGTCGGTATCTGGCTCCAGACCAGTCATTTCCATGTCAACCCAGATCAAATTCATCTCATTTGGACGGGCTGGAACATTTGTGTTTGCTTGAATGTCAGTAGCTTGTGACATAATTCTTCCTTAGCTTTTTTACGAATCTCCTATTTTCCCATGAATTCAGTTACGTTTTCGGTTTTCTTCGTCAGCTTTCTGCTGATCACACTCGCCGTGCAGTTCTGGTTAGGCTCGCGCCATATCCGGCATATCTTGCAACATCGTTCCAAGGTACCGCAAGAATTCGCGAACAAAATTCCACTGGAGGCACACCAGAAAGCCGCGGATTACACCATCGCCAAAACCAAATTCGGTTTGGTGTCATTGCTGTTTAACGCGGTCGTACTGATGATCTTCACGCTGTTTGGTGGTTTGCAACTGTTATCGGTCGTGGTCCTAAAACTGACCGGACCTGGCATGATGTACCAGATTGGCTTGTTAGCAGCATTTGCCACTGTCAGTGGACTGCTGGACTTGCCGTTTTCTTATTATTCGCAATTTGTACTAGAGCAAAAATTTGGGTTTAATAAAATGACACCAGCCTTGTTCTTTGGCGACATGATCAAAAGCACGGCGCTGGGCGCGGTCATTGGTCTGCCATTAATCTGGGTAGTCTTAAGCTTAATGGATAAGTCCGGCAATCTGTGGTGGCTGTATGCCTGGTTTGTGTGGACTGGATTCCAGTTATTGATGATGCTGATCTACCCAAGCGTGATCGCGCCACTCTTCAATAAATTCACGCCTTTAGAAGACGATAGTCTGCGCAGCCGCATTGAAGGCTTGATGCAGCGCGTCGGTTTTGCCTCAAAAGGCTTGTTTGTGATGGATGGCTCTAAACGTAGCGCACACGGCAATGCTTACTTTTCAGGCTTTGGTGCGGCAAAACGCATTGTTTTCTTTGACACATTGATTTCGCGTCTGGCGCCAGAAGAAATCGAAGCCGTGTTGGCGCATGAGCTGGGGCATTTCAAACTCAAGCACATCGTCAAACGTATGGTGGTTATTTTTGCCGTTTCACTGGCTTTTTTGGGCTTGCTTGGTTATTTGAAAGAACAAGTCTGGTTTTATACTGGCCTGGGTGTTGATCCAATGTTGCTGGCCAAAAATAATGCGATGGCCTTGATTTTGTTTATGCTGAGCCTACCAGTATTTACCTTCCTGTTTTCTCCGCTGACCTCGATCAGTTCACGCAAGCATGAATTTGAAGCCGACGCGTTTGCTGCTAAGCATACCAATGCCCAGGATTTGGTCGCTGCGCTGGTTAAACTGTACGAAGATAATGCGTCAACGCTGACACCAGATCCGCTGCATTCAGCGTTTTATGATTCACATCCCCCTGCAACGGTTCGTATCAGCAAACTGCAGGTGGCGTAAATTACCTATCAATTAAAACTATAAATAGAATAAAACAAGGACACGATCATGATCAAAACAACTGATTTACTCGCTATTAAGTCACAACCAACAGAAACAGGCCTGTCTGAATCCAAACTGGCCGCCTATTTTGCAGCGACGCCGGGCTGGGAGCAGGATGGCCCACGGATCGTCAAAACCTTCAATTTTAAAAATTACTATGAAACGCTGGCATTTATTAATGCGATTGCCTATGTGATTCATGCTGAAGACCACCATCCAGAGCTGGTTGTTACTTACAACCGTTGCGTCGTGAAATTCGATACGCATACTGTCAATGAAGGTAAAGGCGGTATCTCCGTCAATGACTTTATCTGCGCCGCCAAGGTGGACGCAATTTTTGAGCAAAGTTTCTCGTAATGGCACGTCTTCAAGGTCTGGTTATTGCCGCCCACGGCCGTCACTATCTGATTCAGGCAGAGATCGACGGCACCCAGCAAAAGTTGCATTGTGTGACGCGCGGTAAGAAAAGCGACGTGTCCGTTGGCGACATCGTCGAATTTGCACTCACCTCCAAAAATCAGGGTGTGATCGAAGCCATTACAGAAAGAAAAACGCTGCTGTACCGGTCTGACCAGTACAAGTCCAAAATGCTGGCAGCAAACCTGACACAACTCCTGATCGTCGTGGCGACCGAACCTAGTTTTACCGACGATCTAGTCTCACGCGCCTTGGTTGCCGCTGAGTCATCAGGCATCAAGCCACATCTGATTCTCAATAAAGTCGACGTCACCGAGTCCTTGGAAAAAGCCCGAGAACGCGTCGGCCTGTACGCTAAACTCGGTTATCCGGTCCATGAAGTGTCTGCCAAGGGCGATCCTGAGAGTACACGCCTGCTGTTGACCGATCTGATGCGCGGACAAAGCACGATTCTGATTGGACAATCAGGGATGGGGAAATCATCGCTGATCAACTTGCTGATTCCCGATGCAGAAATCGCGACTCGCGAAATTTCAGCAGCGCTCGATACCGGCAAACATACCACCACCTTCACCCGCTTGTACCACATGGATGAGGATTCTTATGTGATTGACTCGCCTGGTTTTCAGGAATTTGGTCTACATCACTTAACTGAAGGGATGTTAGAACGCGCCTTTCCGGAGTTTTTACCGCATCTCGGCCACTGCAAATTCTACAATTGCCATCACCATGCAGAACCGAATTGCGCTATTTTGGATGCGGTGAAACGGGGGGAGATTTCAGCAATGCGCCATCAGATGTTTGAGCAACTGGTGCATGAATCGAATCAGACGATTGGCTATAAGCCGCATTAAGCGCTTCAGCGGACTACTGCGATAACCGATAGCAATCCTGATGGATATCGGTTATCGCAAAAAGATGGCTAGTGTTAAGCCACTACCTACAGCTTATAACTGCCCTTTTTTCAAGATCTCGAGCCACTTGCGCTCGGTATCTTTGAACGGTTTTTGCAACATCCGCTCTGGCACTTCCCAGATCACAACCTTCGGTGGCTCCTGCTGAAATGCCTTACTTTGCAGGTAAGTCATCGCTGCGCCATCAAAGTCACCGCCATCCTTTGCCAGATTGGCGACTGGCATACCCAGATGCTGGCTCATGAACGGGACAAAGTTGCCGCGTAGACTAAACGATGTCCCTACCAGAACGACAGACGGTAAGCCGCCGTCACCAAATAAATCATCACTCTTATTGACGACCGGTGCCACCGTACTGCTGGCGACTTGCTCAACAGCAGGACGCAATGCGGAAGGCAAACCTTCCAGATTAGAAACATGGAACAAATCACCCAGACGCTCTGCAGTCGCCGTCTTGATTGCACCTGGTGCTGGCTGCAAATCAGTTTTATCCGCATATTGCAGGTCCTGTAAGCGCTTGGCGACGCTCACAGCGGCAGCGTCTGCACCAAGTTCATTCCAGTGCGAATCAGTGCGATAATAACGCTCGCCTTTTGTTGCGGCCAACGGCGCTTGCAAATCAATGACTTCGACCTGGTTGGTGCGGAGCGCAGTCATCCAGTTCTCAGCGCGCGCAGCAAAAGCCGCTGGTCTATGGACACCACACAAATGTTCTTGTTCAATACGTGTTTTATCAGGGATGACCGCCATCACCAGCTTCACGCCACGTTGCTGGAGCTGTTTTGCGACCTGCTCTACCATATAAGCGCGGGCGTTCGCATTTTGACTACCGCCATCGAATGTGGTCAATTCTTCCGTCAGAAAAAACCAGCCAGTACATCCAGCAGTGACGGCAGAACCTGTGTCACGGGCAATATTCCAGTCAACGGCGCGCTGAATTTTAGAAAATGGCGTGCTCCATACAAAGTGCGAGTTCAGTTGCGAGGTGAAGCGGCTGGTTGATTCACCTTGTACAATCCGTTGCCACGGTGCCATTTCTTTCCAGTCAGCAGAACTGACCTCGCGCAAGGAAGTCACACTCACATCAACACCAACAAGCATCATCACGGCAAACGATACCGCAGGCACAAAACGCCATGCGCCTGCTTTTTTTGCGTCAAAGGAAAAAGATTCGTCCATGATTTTTCCTTAAAACTGAAAATATAAAAATGGAATGGCTTTTTGCCCAGCCAGCACAATCACTGCGTAGGCAAACGTGATCACCGGCCACACCATACTCCAGCTCATGACACCGAAGCCACCGCGTTTGCCAACAGATGTGGCAGGATAAATCACGCACAACAAACCAATTGCAAAGGTCAATAAAATGCTCGGACGCAGCGCGAGAATGACCTCATCGCCCATCGCAAACCCATGCAATCCTAGCTGACCGGCCCACATCGTCAATGCATGGTCAAAGCCAGCAGCACGGAACACGGTCCAGGCAAACATCACCGTGAGCATCGTCAACGTGCGGGACGCGTAATTGGGCATCGACAAACCACGCTGTGTAAACGCGCGGTCACAGCACAATGCCGCCCCTTGAATGAAACCCCAGATCAGATAATTCCAGTTATCACCACCATGCCACAGGCCACCGATAGCCATGGTCAGCATCAGATTGACATAGGTGCGGTAAGCACCACCGCGATTACCACCGAGGCTGATGTACAGATAGTCGCGCAGCCATGATGACAAAGTCATGTGCCAACGACGCCAGAAATCCTGAATAGACACAGCCAGATAAGGATGATTGAAGTTTTCTTCGAAATGAAAACCCAGCATTAAACCGAGACCAATTGCCATTGCACTGTAACCAGCAAAGTCAAAATACAACTGGAAGGTATAGGCGATACAGCCTACCCACGCATCCTGAAAACTCGGATTTTTCATGCCAAACACGAGGCTAACGACGGGCACTAGCGTGTCCGCAATCAAGACTTTCATCGAAAACCCGATCATGAAGCGACGCACACCGACAGTGAATTTATCGATAGAAAATATCCGCTCACGCAATTCTTTATCGATGACTTTGTAGCGAACAATCGGTCCGGCGATCAGATGCGGAAACATCGCCATATAGGCGCTGAATGAAATGAAACTATATTGTGCAGGTACCGTTTTACGGCGCACATCGACGATATACGAAATCGCATGCAATACCGTGAACGAGAGCCCAATCGGCAGCATCAGCTTGACCCACGGGATCTCAGGCAGATCATGACCAGCGAGTATCGAATTGATCGATCCCACGACCATATTGGTGTATTTATACCAGACCAGTGAGGCTAAATTCAGGACAATGGTCGCAACCATTAACCGGGTTTTTAAACGCTCATTGCCTGCTTTATCGATCAGGATTGCCGCCCCCCATGCTAGGACAGTGAGGGCAATAATCAACAATAAAAACTTCGGCGTCCACCACGCATAAAACAGCCAACTGCCAACTAACAAGGTGTGATTGCGAAAGCGCTGCGGTGTAATCAAATAAACCGCTAAAAACAGTGGCAAAAACAGGGTCAGGAACTCAAGAGAGGCAAATACCATGGTCGATACGCTGAGTCAGATTAAGAAGTGGAATCGCGTACAAAAAACGTCTGACGACCTTTCTTGCTTGGAATCACTATTACGCTGTAACGTTCGCCAGCTTGCAACTGAGACATATCAACGGCTGCCCCTGCAACCTCCCCACCACAATTTGCTTGTACTTTCAGACTGACCGGATTAACGAGACGACGGGTCGTTGTTGCTGGCTTCACCGCTTCAAAAATCATGGCATTTTTTGCGCCGCCAGTTAGGCCAGCAGAGGCACATGCTGGATCAGCATTCAATAATGAAATTGACGCACGCATGGCATTAAAGTCCGTCGGCGTTTCACGTACCTGAACGCTCTCTAATGCTGTGCCTTTATTGAGAATCGCAACAGTGACGAACTCGCCGGGTTTTGCCACGACTTCTACCGCCGTTTTAGCACCGCCGACTTGCACTGTGGCAGTTAATTTATCACCCGCTTTAACTGGGTAGAAGCGCGATACGCGCCCTTCTGTCTTTGCATCCAGACTGACTTTCGCCGCACCGTTAACAATGGTCGCTTTGTCACCACTTGCATTCAAAAATCTGACAAATGACGAGTCCTGACCCGGGCCAGTTTCATATAATGGATTATCGGCATGAGCCGCAAACGAGCATGCAGCAGCGAGACAAGTCAGGATCAGTTTTTTCATTTTTGAATTAATAGTTAGGGTCATTGTCGTTTCAGGTAATCGCTAAACATCAACAAAAATGTTCAGCAAACATCTCATCCACAGGCGACGTCGCAGTATCACCGCGACGTTGATCCTGTACGTTAAAACACGAGAGATACCCCGAAATGCGCACTAGTGAATATTAATGCTTAATCGTTTTTAATACCGCAGGAGATGAAATGAAGTTACCGATGGCAGAACCCCATGATTTGTAACCTGCGCCGTCAAAATGCTGACCATCGATGGTGCCCCATTCTCCTGGCTGAGAGAAACTCAGAGAGTCAACATAGGTACAAGGCGCAACGATTTCTGACAAGTAGCCAGACATTTCTTTAGCACGTGCATATGTTTTGCCAAATTTACCACCCTCAGTTCCCCAGGCTGGCCCCACCCAAACGCAACTGACGTCATTCTTTTTAATGCCTTTCGTTAAACGGGATACCTGTTGCCAGATCCAGTTTTTTTGCAACTCAGGCTGATTGTAAGACGCCATGGTGTCGGCATTCACGACAACGACCAGATTTGGTTTATATGTTTTAACCAAATCATTGAATGGACGCGTCATTGCCTCTGCGCCAGACTTCACTTCGACCGGACCATCTTTCATCCGCTCAGCACCACCGCAAGATGATTGGGTCTTCACCATCCATTCACCTGCTGCGACACCGCAAGCACCGAATGAATAGACAACGGCTCCTTTGTTCATCAGATCGTCATGCAACGTCGTAATCAGATAATCTGGAGTAGACATGTGGCTATCGCCGATAATCAGGACGGTCAGTCCGGCTAAGAGTGCGCTCATAGTAGATGTATGTTTGATTAAAAAAATATAAGTATGTAGGATTCAATCCGCGGGCATGGACAAATACACGACCAAAGTGACTCTATTTTGTCGGCTTGGAATACACATTATAAATACGATACAGCAATAACACAGTGACAGAAGAACAAGTTTCACAAGCAGAATTACGTTTTTTTACTAATTGACGATAATTAACAAATCAGGCTATGGTAAATACGATGTGTTACATTTGTGACTTCGCCACGTTTTTTATTCCAACAAAGCGAAATACCGTTCAAATTGCAATTTCCCAGAATTTAATATGGGGAAGCGATTTTAATCCCTTATAATTAAGCAGTTACGATCAGCGGCGGCAAGCTTAAGTGCTGCCCGTTTTTATTTATGGCTATCAAACACTTCCTGCAATTCTCCGATTTCACGCTCACCGAGTTCGAATATGTGATGCAGCGTGCCCGCATCATTAAACAACGATTTAAGGCTTATCAGACCTATCACCCGCTGTTGGACCGAACATTGGTGATGGTTTTCGAAAAAAATTCGACCCGTACCCGCTTGTCTTTCGAAGCTGGCATGCACCAGCTCGGCGGCGCAGCCATTTATCTCAACACCCGCGATAGTCAACTTGGCCGCGGCGAACCGGTAGAAGACGCAGGGCAAGTGATGTCTCGCATGTGCGACATCATCATGATCCGCACATTTGAACAAGAAATGATCGAGCGCTTTGCCGCTCATTCCCGCGTCCCTGTCATCAACGGCCTGACCAACCAGCACCATCCGTGCCAAGTATTAGCCGATGTGTTCACTTACATTGAGCATCGTGGCTCAATCACAGGCAAAAAAGTCGCTTGGATAGGTGATGCCAATAATATGCTCTATTCGTGGTTGCAGGCAGCACAGGTATTCAATTTCCATCTGCATATTTCAACCCCGAAAGGCTACGACATGGATATGTCGCTAGTCTCTGCAGAACCATCGCAGTACACCGTATTTGATAACCCATCTGATGCCTGCGAAGGCGTGGATCTGGTCAATACCGACGTCTGGACCAGCATGGGCTATGAAGCGGAAAACCAGGCACGTTTAAAAGCCTTTGATGGCTGGATTGTGGATGAAGCAAAAATGGCGCGCGCGAACACGGACGCACTATTTATGCACTGCCTGCCAGCACATCGCGGAGAGGAAGTTTCTGCAGGTGTCATTGATGGTCCGCAATCTGTCGTCTGGGACGAGGCAGAAAACCGTCTGCACGTGCAAAAAGCATTATTGGAATATCTGGTCGTTGGCGAAATTCGCTAACACTGATAAGCCCAACAGCCAAAGGGATGCAACCATCCGCTTACATTTACAGCATTTTTTTGACAGCATTTTTTTCGAAAGTACAACATGAGCGATATTAAAAAAGTCGTCCTCGCCTATTCTGGCGGTCTGGACACCTCCGTCATTCTGAAATGGCTGCAAGATAACTATCAGTGCGAAATCGTGACCTTCACCGCCGACCTCGGCCAAGGCGAAGAACTCGAACCAGCACGCGCAAAAGCCATCAAATTTGGCATCAAGCCAGAAAATATTTACATCGACGACGTGCGTGAAGAATTCGTCCGTGACTTCGTCTTTCCGATGTTCCGTGCCAATACGATCTATGAAGGTGAATACCTGCTGGGTACCTCCATCGCTCGTCCATTGATCGCCAAACGTCTGATCGAAATCGCTAAAGAAACTGGCGCAGACGCGATCTCCCATGGCGCGACTGGCAAAGGCAACGATCAGGTCCGTTTTGAACTCGGCGCGTATGCGTTGATGCCAGGCGTGAAAATCATTGCACCATGGCGCGAATGGGACTTGTTGTCTCGCGAAAAATTGATGAAATATGCCCAAGATGCTGGCATTGAAATCGATCAGAAACATAAAAACGGTGGTGCGCCGTACTCCATGGATGCGAACTTACTGCACATCAGTTTTGAAGGCCGTCACCTAGAAAATCCAAGTGCTGAAGCGGAAGAATCCATGTGGCGCTGGACATGCAGTCCGGAACAAGCACCGGATGCAGCAGAATATCTGGATATCGAATTCGAACGCGGCGATATCGTTGCCTTGAACGGCGTTCGCATGTCCCCGGCAACTGTTCTGACAGAATTGAATCGCCTTGGTGGCAAGCACGGTATTGGCCGTCTGGATCTGGTTGAAAACCGTTATGTTGGTATGAAATCCCGTGGCTGCTATGAAACGCCGGGCGGCACGATTATGCTCCGTGCACACCGCGCGATTGAATCCATCACCTTAGATCGCGAAGTCGCGCATCTGAAAGATGATCTGATGCCACGCTATGCCAGCCTGATTTATAACGGCTACTGGTGGGCACCTGAGCGTCTGGCATTGCAGACCTTAATTGACCACACACAACAAACGGTCAACGGCTGGGTACGCATCAAGCTGTACAAAGGCAACGTCATCACTGTCGCTCGAGATTCCAAAACAGATTCTTTGTTCGACATGAACATTGCAACCTTCGATGAAGACGGTGGTGCTTATAACCAGGCAGACGCTGGTGGTTTCATCAAGCTCAACGCATTACGTATGCGTATTGCAGCAAACGCACGCGCTAAACGCGGGCAATAAGCGAGGCACTAAACCCGTCCGGTAAACAAAAGCCTGCGCATGTTTTTTACGCAGGCTTTTTTATGTCCGGCCACTTTATCTTTCACTCTTTATACTGAAAAAAATGGACTCCAAATTTGATCAAGTCAGCGTTGTCAAAAAAGCGAATATTTATTTTGATGGCAAATGCGTATCGCACACGGTTTTATTTGCTGACGGCAGCAAAAAAACAATCGGCGTTATTTTCCCTTCCAGCCTGATTTTTAACACTGGCGCCGCTGAAGTCATGGAACTCAATGCCGGCAAATGCAATATCCGGATCAAAGGTGAAAGCGACTGGAATACCTATGAAGGCGGTCAGCAGTTTAGTGTGCCAGCTAACGCCAGTTTTGAGATTGAAACGGTAGAGACGTTGGACTACGTCTGTCACTTTGTTTAAGATTTTTCCGACTCGTTGTTGATGTAAAAATCAGTATCCGCAGCCTATTCTTGGCGGGCTGCACCCGCCAAGAATTACTGACTCAACGTCCTTGATTTTCGCCATGCTCTCCGTGTTCGCCGCGATTTTCACCGCGTCCATCATGGCGATCTTCATGATGCTCTCCACGGCGGTCATCATGGCGGTCATCATGGCGGTCATCACGGCGTCCATTATCATGGTCTTGTCTGCCACGCTCTTCGTAGTGCTCATGACCACGCTCTGGGTACCATTCATGAGCATGCTCTCTGTATTGAGGAGCATAGACTCTGGAATACCAATTATCTTGCACAAAATAGACGCGGCGCCCACAAGCGTGATAGTAATCACAATAGCGCTTCCAGTGTCTGAAGTGTTCAGGTGGTACGCGTAGATACAATGGTTCTGTGACATATCCGACGGCTGGCTGTCCAACAATCACCGGTTGCGCATAGACCACCGCTGGTGGACTGACATGGCCAATATCAATCTGACCGTAAAAACCAGGCTCGCCTACCGAAACAGAAACGTTTACACCTTGCGCAAAACCGGCGCTGGCAGAGAACAAAGCACCAGCAACAAGGGCAGCAAGAATCAGTTTTTTCATGATCAACATCCTTTCAACATCTTTTTAACATCTTTTTAACATCTGAGAAACATGAGTCATCAACGGTACAAACACCTCCACCGATGACTCAACACCCCCGATATCTTGTAACGGTATGTCGCATCCCGAACGCAATGAACGTTAATTGTAAAAATATTGAATTCTTCTGAGAGACTGAAGATCAAGGTATCCTCAGATTTTCGCCACTTTCCGGAAGTCACGTGGTCGGAATCCCATGATACCCAGTGCTGAAAAATAGGTCACAACTGACGCCAGAATCAGCATCGTTAACGCACCAATACGCCGAAAAGGTGTATTGCGCATGCCCAGCCAATCAAATTGATCCGAGATCCAGAGTGAGACAAACGCCATCAGTAACAGTGCCGCGAGCAATTTCAATAAGAACATGCCCCAACCTTTATGCGGATGAAAAATACCGCGCCGACGCAATCCGATAAACAAAAAACTGGCATTGACGCAAGCACCCAGGCCAACGGATAAAGCAAGGCCAGCATGCGCAAACATTGGCACAAACACCAGGTTCATGAGCTGCGTAGCGATCATCACGCTAACGGCAATTTTTACTGGCGTACGAATATCCTGCCGCGCATAAAATCCCGGCGCCAGAATTTTTACCACGATTAAGCCAATTAAACCGATGCCATAAGCGATCAGCGCATTAGAAGTCATACTGACGGCATGCGCATCAAACTGACCATGATGAAATAAGGTTGCGGTCAGTGGGATAGGAATCGTTGCCAGCGCGACACCTGCAGGCATCGCCAATAAGAAAGTCAGCCGAAGGCCCCAGTCAAGCAGCGCAGAATACTCTTCCGTATCGCCATCAGCGTTCGCCTTGGACAAGCCTGGCAACAAGATCGTCCCCAGAGCGACCCCAAGCAAGGCAGTAGGAAACTCCATCAAACGATCAGCACTGGCCAGCCAGCTAGTACTTCCCGCAACCATCCGAGAAGCCAGACTAGTATTAATCAAAATACTGATTTGGGATGCTGACACGGCAATAATTGCCGGCAACATATTGCGCACGATCCTGCGTACACCTTCATCTTGCCAGGCCGAGGCAGGACGCCAGCCAATCCGCGGCAACATACCAATCTTGACCAGCGCAGGAACCTGAATCCATAACTGCAATACACCACCAATAAACACACCGATAGCCTGTCCATAAATCGGATGTTCCATAAATCCTGACAACCATAAGGTCGCCGCAATCGAGGTCAGGTTATAAATCACCGGTGTGAAAGCCGGAATTTTAAATTCACGCCAGGTATTTAATATCCCACCAGCCAACGCCACCATCGACATAAAACCGATATACGGGAACATAATCCGCGTCATCAACACCGTCGCACTGAACACTTCTTCGTTGTTGACCAGACCACTAGCCGCAAAATACAGAATGACTGGGGCGCCGATGATCCCCAATATACAAGTGATTAGTAAGGCCCAGGTCAGCAATGTAGCGACATGATCGACCAGTTCTTTGGTCGCCTCGTTACCCTGTTGTGTTTTATATTCTGCCAAAATCGGCACAAAAGCCTGTGCAAACGCACCTTCAGCGAACAAGCGGCGTAGTAAGTTAGGAATACGAAATGCAATATTGTATGCATCCGTCATCGAATTGGCACCAAAATAAGTCGTAAAGAGCACATCCCGGGCTAGGCCCGTAACGCGCGACAACATAGTCATGCCACTAATGGAAGCGAGAGTTCTGATTAAATTCATGGTGGCGCATTATATATCGGGGGCGGCACTCTGTTTTTGGGATATGGTAAATTTATTACTGAAGAATAGTTAAATTACGCAGTGAGCTAACGACGATTCGACGATGATTTGTTACACTATCCTTCAACGTATTGCATCTGAGACACTATTCCTACCCGGAGAGAGTTCATGTCCCTTTTTTATCAGTATTCCCGTCGTTTTTTAGGTATTGCCACGATAACTTTCGCAAGTCTGTGCGCATCGTGTCACCTTTCATTTGCCGCTTCTCCTAAAGAAGAAGGTGACATTGAACGGGCATCTAAAGCCTTGCAACAAGCCGGATTTCAGGGTGCAATCGTCGCCGCCCGAGGTGACAAACTGTTATACAAAACGGCGATTGGCGATTTTGGCGATGTCAACCGCACCTTCAGGTTCGCCTCTATCACAAAGGAAATGACGGCGATTCTGCTCATGCAAGAAGTCGAAATGGGGCATTTACAACTCGATCAGTCGCTCGGCACTTATTGGCCTGATTACCCCAACCCTGCCGTACGTCATGTCACCATCCGGCAATTCATGACGCATTACTCCGGATTATTTAATGACAACGCCGTGCCAACGTTTCATATGCTCAATGCCAATAGCGGCGACGATATGAAGCAATTTGCGACGGGCATGTGTGCAGGTCAGACAAATAGCCAACCTGGGACAACTTTCGACTACAACAACTGTGACTACATGGTGCTGGGGGCTTTATTAGAAAAAATCACTAAAACTCCCTACGTCGAGCTGTTAAAGCAACGTATTTTTTCTCCGGCTGGCATGGCCAATGCGGGCTTTTACACGGCATCAATGCCTGACAACAAAGAACACGTACACGGCAATCTGGGCGGACAGCCAGAACCCGAAGTCAACTTCGCCAGCTATGGTGCAGCGGGCTCATCCTTTGGTACATTAAAAGACTTACTCGCATTTGACCGCGCTTTTATTAAAGGTAAATACCTCTCAGCTCAATCCCGCGCAGAAATGATCAAACCCAATGCTGTCGGTGGTGCGCTGGGCGTCTGGGTGTATCCGTTTAATGGTGCCGATGAAAAAAATCCGACTGTCATTGTGGAACGCCAGGGTTGGATTGCTGGCATCCGGATTTTGAATCTGGTGGACGTTCAATCAGGCAACATCCTGATCCTAGTCAGCACCAACGGCGACCTCGATCTGACGCAGACTTGGGCCAATAAAGGGCCAGCGGCGGGGTTACTAAAAGCGCTGTTGCTGAGCAAATAAGTGCTTGCGCGCATCAAGGAAAATATCTCAATGCAGCCATCGTAAAGATCAAGCACCCTCCTTCATCAGCGCAACATCGATCTGATGCGTATCCTTCAGCGTCTGCAACACAATATTAGACCTGATATCGAGGACACCCGTTGTCTTATACAACCGTTCTAAAACAAAACTCGAATAGTGTTTGAGATTCCTGGCGCGGACGCGCAGCAAATAATTGGCGTCACCGGTAATAATGTAAGAGCCGATCACTTCCGGCCATTGCAACAATGCCTTCGAAAAATTCTCATGCCATTGCTCCACATCTCGCCGCATCGTCACCTGAACAAACGCATCCACCTCCAATCCCACTTTCGTTGCATCGACGACGGCACAATAATGATGGATAACACCTGCCTCTTCCAGCAAACGAACGCGACGCAGACAAGAAGACGGCGATAAAAATACGTTGTCGGCCAAATCCTGATTACTGACGCGACCATTTTCTTGGAGTTGCTGCAAAATTTTTAAATCTGTGGGGTCGAGTTGCATCGTTTTACTTTCATAGACATCGGTGTTTACCATTGGCTGGTAATGGCAAGTAATCCGGCTTAGAATTTTCCAGCACAAAACATCACAAAAACTATAAATGATGCGATGCACAAGCCTAATAACGATAATTATTTCAAATAACTTACATTTATTCGCAGTATATGCCAAAAATAACGCTTTTATTACTGCACTTTGCAAGAATTATTCAGGCGATCCGGCATAAAATCTCAGCATGATTTCAACAGGAGAAAGTATGTCCGCGACCTCTCAATTGTGGGATATCAGCCCCGCGATCCAAGCAGGAATTCCGGTCTGGCCAGGCGATAGCGCCTATACCGCGGAGACAACTTGGCAGATTGCTGACGGCTGTCCGGTCAAGGTCAGCAAGATCACCATGTCCACGCATACTGGTGCCCATTGCGACGCGCCATCGCATTATGACGCGAATGGCAAAGCGATTGACGAGGTGAGTCTGGATACCTATATCGGTGCCTGCCGCGTGATTCATTGCATTGGTGCTGCGCAGGTGCTACCAGAACATATTCTGCCGTTTCTGGCACAGATACCACCGCGCGTCTTGTTCCGCACGTATCAAAAGGCACCGCAAATGCAGTGGGATAGCGACTTTGCGTCGGTCTCCCCTTCAGCGATTGAATTACTGGCGACACATGGCGTTAGGCTGATCGGTATCGATAGTCCCTCACTCGATCCGGAAGAATCAAAAACGCTGGACGCGCATTTATGCGTTAAAAAATATCAAATGGCAATTTTGGAAGGCATCATCCTTGATGACATCGTCGCCGGTGACTACGAATTGATCTGCCTACCATTGAAACTAGCTGGACTCGATGCTAGCCCAGTACGCGCTATTTTGCGTTCTTAAACGTAGCTCGTTACGCATCCGACACATCTTATATACCTTACTCACTTTATATACCCCTCATCCTCAGGAGACCGTATGACAACGATTGCCAGCCGCGCAGATTGTGAACGCCTGGATCAGCAAGATCCATTGGCGCCGTTACGTGACGATTTTATTTTGCCAGAAGGCGTTATCTATTTGGATGGCAATTCCTTGGGTGCACGACCCAAAGCGTCTCTGCAACGCGCTCAGGAAGTGATCACGCAAGAATGGGGGACCGATTTAATCACTAGCTGGAATAAAGCTGGCTGGTTCGATTTACCGTCCACACTCGGTAATCAACTCGCACCACTTATCGGTGCGCAAGCAAATGAAGTTGTGGTCACAGATTCGACATCGATCAATCTGTTTAAAGCGATTGCTGCCGCATTGCAAATCCAAGCCAAGGACAGCAAACGCAAAACCATTATTACAGAACGCAGCAACTTCCCGACTGACATTTACATGGCCGAGGGCATCACACAGTGGCTCGATCGTGGCTATCAAATTGTGCTAATCGATTCGCCAGATGATTTACCAAACGTCATCAACAGCGAGACCGCGCTCGTGATGCTAACGCATGTCAATTACCGCACTGGCTATCTGCATGATATGGTCGCAGTCACTGCATTGATTCATCAGCATGGCGCACTGGCTTTATGGGATCTTGCCCATTCAGGTGGCGCACTGCCCGTCGAACTCAATGCATCCAATGCCGACTTCGCAGTCGGATGTACCTACAAGTATCTGAACGGCGGTCCAGGCGCACCAGCCTTTATCTGGGTACCAGCACATCATCAAGCGGTGTTTAACCATCCACTGTCTGGCTGGTGGGGACATGCCAGTCCGTTTGCGATGGCACCACATTTTGCCCCGACGCCAGGTATCCGACGTGCGTTGTGCGGTACTCAGCCAATGGTGTCTTTAGCGCTGGTTGGCTGCGGTCTGGATGTGTTTAGCAAAACCAGTATGCAGGTGATCCGCCAAAAGTCACTGGCGCTGACAGACCTGTTTATTGAGCTCGTTGAACAACGCTGCGCATCTCATCCATTGGAATTAGTCACACCGCGCGATCACCATCACCGTGGTAGCCAAGCCAGCTTTAAACATCCGCATGCCTACGCCGTCATCCAAGCATTGATCGGTCGTGGCGTGATCGGTGATTATCGTGAACCAGCGATTATGCGTTTTGGATTGACGCCATTGTACGTGCGCTATGTCGATGTCTGGGATGCGGTTGAGATTCTGCGCGACATCCTCGATCAACAAACCTATGACACGAACCTGCAACGTAATGCAGTGACTTAAGGGCCTACCCGCGTTTCTTAGAATGGTTTAACAGGAATAATTATGAACAACAACGAACAATCCGGCAAATGCCCTATGTCATGGCACGGTGCACAACTCGATTTTTCTGAATCGATGAGCTACGGCGACTATCTGGGTCTAGACCAGATTTTGACAGCACAGCATCCGCGCTCGCCGAATCACAATGAAATGCTGTTTATCGTTCAGCATCAGACGAGTGAGCTATGGATTAAACTCATGCTGCATGAGTTACATGCAGTACGCCAGCATATCCACAATAACGATTTGCCGCCGGCATTTAAAATGCTGTCCCGCGTCGCCAGAATCATGGATCAATTAGTGCATGCGTGGGACGTACTGGCAACAATGACACCGAGTGAATACACGGCGATCCGCCCTTACCTCGGCGCGTCATCGGGTTTTCAATCACATCAATACCGCGAACTTGAGTATCTGCTTGGCAATAAAAATGCCACGATGCTGACAGTCCATGAGAGCAAGCCAGAAATTCATGCCACGTTGGATTCAGCCTTGCGCACGCCGTCTATTTACGATGAAGCCATTATGCTGATGTCACGTCAGGGGTTTAGCATCGACGCTGACCGTCTAGAGCGCGATTGGACCCAGTCTGTCGAGGCCAACGACTCTGTGAAAGCAGCGTGGCTGAAAGTCTATCAAGAGCCAGAACACTACTGGTCTTTGTATGAACTAGCAGAAAAACTCGTTGACATGGAAACCGCCTTCCGTATTTGGCGCTTCCGTCATGTGACGACGGTCGAGCGTATTATCGGCTTTAAAATTGGCACTGGCGGCACGGCTGGCGTCAGTTATCTACGCAAAATGCTCGATGTGGTGTTATTCCCAGAACTATTCGCACTACGTACTGCGTTATAAATACCAGCAAAACACTGACATCATCATTCATCAGTAACCCAGCTGTTCACTTGCAGCACGCATGGCAACTATTCATTCATTCAGGTGCTAAGCGTGCTGCATGTTGACGCGGTCTTTCTTACCTCCCCATTTTTGCTGCAATGCGGCAACACCTTGTCAATATCAGTTCCAATTAGACATTTCAGACTGACAAAGTTTTTACCAAAATACAAGTTTATTGCATTTATTTTGCGTCAAAACAAAATCACAGCGGATAAGACGACTATAATGACCGCAAGTTCAAAGACGCTTCTTTTCTTATTTTCGCGGTGCTATTACAGCACGTTAATGTCAAAAATTTCTGCTTTTTACGTATTTTAGCGATGCGTTATCAGCATAATTGATGCAATGCAATATGAATGAATATGGAGTCTGACATGATTATCCCCGCTGCAAATGTATTAAAATCCACCCGCCTGCCTCTCGTTGAAGATATTCAGTACACCGTTGATCAACGCACCGAAGACTACATCAAGATTGGACTGGGCTTACAACAGTCATATGGCACCAGTTGCGCCATCGAATATCTGCAAGGTAAAGGCGTGCCAAATAGAATCACTGAACAGGTTCTAGTACGCTCAAACCAATCGCGTTAAGCAATAACTTTGCTCCTTGCTTGAACTGACGGGCGTACAGCTTGTACGATAAGGGCGTGGTAACGCTGAGATAGGTATTGCATAATGGCTATTTATTTTCGAGGCTCATCATGCTTAGCTTTCAGACTGCGCTCACTTTCTTCGGCATCTCTCTTGTTTTGGGCTTATCTCCCGGTCCTGACAATGTGTTTGTGCTCATGCAGTCAGCTACACAAGGACGCAAGGCAGGCATGCTGGTTGTGCTCGGTTTATGTACCGGCCTCGTCGTTCATACGGTGGCCATTGCGTTTGGTCTCGCGGCTATTTTTGCCGCTTCTGCATTGGCGTTTCTTGTCCTCAAGGTGCTGGGCGCCGCGTATCTCGCTTATCTAGCTTGGGGTGCTTTCTGGGCCCCGGTCAGTGCGGAGACCAATATCAATGCGAACACATTACGCCCACGTCAGCTTTATCTCCGCGGCGTCATCATGAACCTGACCAATCCTAAGGTGGTGTTCTTTTTTTTGGCATTCTTACCGCAATTTGTGTCAGCCGAGCGCGGTTCCGTAGGATTACAATTTATTGCGCTGGGTGCAATCTTTATTGCGGCCACCATCATTACCTTTGGCAGCATCAGTTATTTTGCGGCAACCGCTGGTCAAAAACTCAGGGGCTCCGCGACAGCGCAACGTTGGATGAATCGTGCTGCAGCGTTTGTGTTTGCTGGCTTGGCGTTAAAATTGGCGCTGTCACAACGCTGAGCACACGCAAACACCAGTTAGAAAATTTCTTAATTATTTTCAAAAAAAACAGAGCAATGCGCACGGCTGACTGCTCTGTTTTTTTTGGTACTTCAATCACTACTAACAAGCGGTTCAGTTAGTTAGGGATGGTGCAGATGATGCAGATGATGCAGATGATGCAGACGCTGCCACAGCGGAGTCCCGTTTTTTGCCGAAGGCTTCGCCTTTGTTCCATACTGGCATCGTTTTTGTATTCGCGATGTCATAACCCAGATTAAGGGTAAATTGCGCTTGCTGCTGCATACCGCTCAGATCCCACTCAGCATGATATTTGTCGCGCTCAGTATGGTAATCATTTTTAAAGCCTAGCATTTTTCCGCTGGCATCCATCTGTCCCTGCTGAACAAAATCGAAATGACCATCGCCAGAAAACACCGCAGAACCAACATTAAACGCTGGCACCCCAGCCCGCGCAAAATTGAAGTGATCTGCACGGAAAAACGCCCCCCCCAAATCTGGCGCCGCCTTAGCAATCTCCAATCCCATCTTCTTAGCGACATTGACGGCATTGCTATGCAGGCTGCTGCGTTCACTGCCTTCAATACCAATATCACGCGTTTTTCCAACAAAATTCATGCTATCAAGATTCAGGTCGGCCGCCGTTTTAGCCAGCGGCCATGGCGGATTGGTGACGTAAGCTGCGCTACCCAGCAAATACTGCTCTTCTGCTGCAGGCCAGAAAAATATCTGCGTCCGCTTCGCAGGATGCTGCACAGCAGCCTGCGCCATCGCCAGCAAAGCAGCAGACCCTGAGGCATTATCCACCGCGCCATTCCAGATATGGGAACTGCCATCTGAGCGGGTCTCCATACCGAGGTGATCCCAATGGGCTGAGTACACCACCGCCTGGGATTTCAGTTGTGGATCTGTACCCGGCACCATGCCGATCACATTAAACTGTTCTACTTTCCTTACCTGACTCTTGAGTTTTACGTGAGCAATGGCATTCAAACTGACTGGGGCAAATTCACGCGTTTCTGCACGCGCACGCAACTGGTCAAGATTGACGCCAGCACGGCTAAACAACTGCTGTGCAACAGCATCCTGCATCCAGCCTTCCAGCGCATTACCGGTATTGGCAATACTAAAACGCTCATGACTAAAACTCGTCTGCGGCACGTTCCAAGCATAGGTCGCCGATGGCGTCGTATGGATCAACAAAACACCAGCAGCGCCCTGACGTACTGCTTCTTCATACTTGTAAGTCCAACGCCCATAATACGTCAGCGCCTTACCAGCAAAACGATTTGGTTCTTCCGCAGTTGGCTGTGGATCATTGACCATCATCACCAGCAATTTACCGTTGAGATCGACGCCTTTAAAGTCATCCCACCGTTCTTCTGACGCGCGAACACCGTAACCCACAAACACGACAGGCGCATCAAAGGCAACGTCTGCTTTTCCACCTGACGAACCAAACACGACTTCTGTACCTAACTGCGGCGAAAAAGTCTGACCATTAATCTCAAAACTGACAGTACTCTCTGGTAAAGTTTTACTGCCAACCAGACTGACAGCCTGACGATATCCCTTTACCTGATCCGATGGCAACGTGTGTAAGCCCATGAGACTTAACTGCGTTTCCAGATAACGAACCGCCAGATCACCGCCACGTTGCCCTGTGCCGCGACCTTCTAATAAATCATCTGCCAGAAACGACAAATGCGCACGCAGCACCGGTTCGCTGACCTGCGTCGGCACAGCCTGCTGCGCTAGTGCGTATGAAGAAATAATACTGATCCCTAGTCCTACCCCAATTTGCTTACAAAGTCTGATCGTTTTGGTTGTCATGGCAGCGATGAATGATAAATGATGATGAAGTGTTCAATAAAAACCAGTTACGATTGTAGTCGTATTTTGGTGCTTTTGATTTTGCTTTTGATTTTACTTTGACGAAGCAAAAGTAAAAGAAGTGGCCGCCGAGCCACCCCAAGTCTGATAGCAACGAAGCGCAATCTAATTAATCAATGACAGAACAACAAAAACGAAAGTAAGGCTTTATTGCGCCAGCTTAAACCTCATCACAATATCCCACAAAATGCTTCATCTCAGATGACAATCCAACAGATAATAAAGCCTGCTTTCCTCACCACGGAACACCGCCATGTCCACCTCAAACAAACTAAAATTACCCTCATCACAGCCCTCATCGGCATCATCGCACTGATCTATGGCGCCCCTTGGGCCTTGTACTACTGGGGCTTGGAAGGTGTCACTGGTCAACCGGCACCTCCGCAAGTCATCGCGACGAGCGAGCAACAACAAACGCTATGGGAGAAAAGTGGGTGTGAAGGCACCCCAGTGTTGGTCGAACTTAATCCGGTCTCTTACTTATTTTCTGCCGCGACCCTCGACACTCCGCCGCCAGTGATGATTTTTGCATGGCGTATTGCAGCGGCGTATCAGCGCCAACATCAGATACGCGACGGTGCAAGCTGGCAGCAATTATCTGGTGGTGCGCTGGTGATCTGGATTACGCGTCATTGGACCGTTGAACAAATCTTATCCAGAACTATTGAGCTTGATCAGGCCTTAGTTCAAAGCAAATAACCATAAAAAAACCGACCTCTGTCCATGATAGGTGACAGGGCCGATTTTCTGTACATCCAAAGTGCCATTGAACAGGCACCACTTGAAACCGCGCAAACGTAAAGCGAAGGTTAAGCGAGTTTTTTAGCGACAGTCGCAATACGTTGACCGAATGATTTCGCTGTGTCGAGATCACCCGGCAATGGACCTTCATCTGGCGAAGAATCCGATGGGGATTGGGTCATCAGACCGCTGGAACTACCAATAAAATTGATGTCATTGCGTTGTGCTGCTTTGCTGTTAGATGGCATCAGGCCAGTGCCAACCCAGATCATACTGTGCTGTTGCGAGAACGTGAACAGATAATGCAACGTCGATAGTTTGTCACCATTCATCGATGCAGAATTAGTGAAACCAGCAGCGATCTTGTCTTTCCAGACTTGCGTGTACCACGGCTTGGAACTTGCATCGGCAAATTTTTTGAATTGCCAAGACACGGTTCCCATGTATGTTGGCGAACCAAAAACGATCGCTTGAGCAGTTGCCAATGATGCCCATTGGTCGTCGGTAATATTGCCATCTTTATCGATCAAAATCAGTTCTGCTTCTGCACCTGCCGCAACGACACCGGCTTGCACTGCCTCGGCAGCTTTGGTGGTATGGCCGTAACCTGAATGGTACACAATCGCTACTTTTGTCATGTTTCTCTCCTGGGGTGAAAAATTAAAATTTAAATCACACTGACGATTCAATGAATTACTTCGGCAGATCAAATACTAAAACTTCCGCCTGTTTCCCTGCACTTAACTGCAACAATGCTTCATTCTGCAATTTCATGGCATCTCCCGCTTTGAGCGCAACACCATTAACGGTCAGTTCACCGCGTGCCAGATGGACGTAGGTCAGACGCTCTGGGTGTAAAACCATTTCTTGTTGCTGATCGCCATCAAACAAGCCAATCAATAAGCGTGCATTCTGACGAATTTTGATCGAACCATCAGCGCCATCACTGGAGGCGACAACGCATAATTTACCTTCTTTTTGAGCACGGCTAAATTCTTTTTCTTCATATAATGGAGGCACATTAAGCACATCTGGTTGTATCCAGATTTGCAGTAATTGCGTATGTTCCGTACTCGATGGATTGAATTCAGAATGGCGTACGCCAGTTCCAGCACTCATGTACTGCACATTACCTGGGCGTATCGTACTGCCGTTATTCATGCTGTCCTTGTGCGCTATCGCACCTTCAAGCACATAAGTGATGATTTCCATGTCTTTGTGCGGATGTGTACCGAAACCCATCGCTGGGGCAATCCAGTCATCATTGATCACCCGCAGTGGTCCAAAACTCATGTGCTGTGGATCATAATACTCAGCAAATGAAAAGCTATGGAAAGACTTTAACCAGCCGTGATTTGCTGGGCCGCGATCCTGAGACAATCTGAGGGTAATCATATGAATTCCAATTCAATTTATTTGATGAATATGTCCACTATATACAAGGACGAGATCTAATATAAGGGTAAAATTTCATACAACTCGTTCAAATATTTTGAATAATCATGAATATCACCTTAGAAGCCCTACAAATTCTTGATGCAATTGACCGCAAAGGCAGCTTTGCAGCCGCGGCCATGGCCCTCGATAAAGTGCCGTCAGCCATCACTTACAGCATCCGAAAGCTGGAAGAAGATCTCGACGTCTTACTTTATGATCGTCGAGGTCATCGCGCTAAACTGACGCCTGCTGGTAGCGAACTATTGTCGCAAGGGCGGCACCTGCTCAATGCTGCGCAAGAATTAGAAAACCGCGTAAAACGGACGGCAACTGGTTGGGAATCAGAACTCAGAATCGTCCTCGATGTCATCATTCGCTTTGAACATTTACTTCCCTTAATCAAAGAATTTGAACAACAAAATTGTGGCACCAGACTGCGTTTTTCGCAGGAAGTGTTGTCGGGCGTCTGGGAATCAATGATGACGGGACGATCTGATCTGGCCATTGGTGCCGCCTATGATGGCCCGGACGCCATTCGTATGCAAGGCGACTTGCAAACTCGCGTGCTAGGGGCGATTGACTGGGTATTTGCGGTTGCCCCAGAACATCCTCTCGCGAAGGCAGATGAACCAATCAGCACAGAGCTGATCCAACAATACCGGGCAGCAGCGATTGGCGATACGGGGCGCAGTCTCCCCACGATGACAGCGGGGTTACTGAATGGACAAGATACCCTGACCGTTGCTTCGGTCGAAGCAAAATTGGCCGCACAATTGGCAGGGCTGGGTTGTGGCCATCTGCCGCGCGCAATTGCCGCACCTCATTTACAATCTGGGGCACTCATCGAAAAACAGACGGATCACCGACGCCCCACGGAAACCTGCTGCTACGTCTGGCGTCATACCAATAAAGGCAAAGCCTTACACTGGTTTTTACAAAAACTCAAAGACCCTACCGTACAAAGCATGTTGCTTGGAAACGATTAAGATGCATCAACCGACTTACACAGGACGCTTTGCGCCCTCGCCCACCGGCCCATTACACATGGGATCACTCGTCGCCGCCATGGCGAGCTATCTGGATGCAAAAGCACACCATGGACAATGGTTGGTCCGCATCGAAGATCTGGATTTCGACCGCAATGTCAAAGGGGTTGATCAGCATATTCTGCATTCATTGCAACGTTGCGGTATGCAATGGGAAGGCGACGTTACGTGGCAAAGTCAGCGCCAGGATTTGTATCAGAATGCGTTAGAAAAGCTTGGCGATCAGGTCTATGCTTGCGCCTGTTCTCGTAAAGAAATTGCTGATTCTCGACTGCGCATGGGTGAACCAGCCAGCCAGATTTACCCCGGCACCTGCCGCGGAGGATTGAGTGAAGGCAAGGTCCCTCGCGCTTGGCGTTTACGCTTGCCGCGACCGCACCATGTGATTCATGTTAAAGACCGTTATTGCGGCCTGCAAACACAGGATATCAGTATAGAGGTGGGCGACTTTGTCTTAAAACGCGCCGACGGCTTTTGGGCCTATCAGTTAGCTGTCGTCGTCGATGACGCGGCACAAGGAATCACAGACATCGTCCGCGGTGCAGATTTACTTGATTCAACAGCTCGCCAAATTTATCTACAAGAAGCACTAGGCTTGCCCCGTGTACGTTACTTGCATGTCCCAGTGGTCAATAACGATGCGGGTGAAAAGCTCTCAAAGCAAACCGGCGCCCTCGCTTTTGATCGTGGAGATAACGATTTACTCCATGAAGCGCTGATACCGGCCGCACAGTTTCTGCAACTCCCAGTGAGTTCATCGCTGACGACGATCGATCAGTTCTGGGGAGAAGCAACAGGCTTGTGGGAGCAGAGAATGGTAGATGGTTTGGGTATGCAGAGATAAACTAACTGTCTACAGAACAACGAAAAAATTACTTCCAACTAATTGGCATGCGTCCATTCACGGCGCAATAAGCCAAGCAATGTTGTATCCGACAGTACGCCATTGACAATCCAGCGTTCGCGCAAAAAGCCTTCTTTGATAAAGCCAAGTCGCTCAAGACAGTTGAGGGAAGCGATATTCTGCGGATCGACATCCGCTTCAACACGATGAAGATTGAGCGCATCGAAACCATAATTCAGTAAAGCAATCAATGCCTCGTGCATATACCCACGTCCCCAGTAGTCAGCCCCCAAGCTGTACCCCACCTCGGCATGACGACATTGATGATCAAACTTGAATAGGCAGCAATCACCAATAAAGCGATCGTGTTCAGTTTCGGTCAATGCCAACCTGAGAAATTGTCCGGTACGCATACCCAGATCGGTTCTCGTCAAAGAGGTTATTGCCTCATTGACCGACGACCAGACGGGTGAACTGCCGTACCGCATCACCTGCGGGTCAGAATACACGTTGAACATATCGTCGGCATCCGAACATCGCAAAGGACGTAAGCGTAGACGCGGCGTTACCAACAAAACCTGTGTAAAGTCAGAAGGTGGTATTGCGGTGAATGAATTCAAAAAGCGACTCCCTCGACAATCTGATGAAGGAACTTACATCGACAAAAACTCGTGGAAACGTTACCGAAGATGCGAGATAAAGCAATTGCACATAGAGGACACTGGTCCCGCCGGCGGGAATCGAACCCACATCTTACGCTTAGGAGGGAACACTAACAAGTTGAAAAACTCCTTATACAGCAACTACTTACAGTTGTGATGTACGCTATCCTAGCCACAATGTTCCAAATTTGTTCCAAGTTCCAACTTGGACGTTCTAAAAGGAGTGGTGAAGATGGCGGGGAAGTTGATCACTGAACGTGTTGGCGTCAATGGCGATGTGTCGTTCTTGGTGCGTGTGCGCGAAGCTGGTGTTGCTGTAAGCAAGACTTACAAGACAAAAAAAGAAGCTGAAAAATTCATTCGTGAAGTCAAGTCAAAAATTGATCGTGGTGAGTCGGTAGACATCACCAAAATCAAGAAGCTGACTTTGGCTCAAATTTTCACCGAATATTTAAAGCACAACACTGTTGCCGATGGCAAACGGTATGACCTTGAAAAATTGAAGTTGGAGATTGGAAAGGTTCCTCTTGGAAATTTCAAATCTGGAACGTTTGCCCTCTACTTGAAGGCCAAACTAGAACAGGTCATTCCTGACCAAGTGACTAAAAAGAAACCTAGTCCGCTTTATGCAGGTCATAAAATTTTGAATGTGAAAACTGGTGAGTTGGTCACAAAGACCTACAGTGAAAGCACCATTCGCAAGCTCTACTATGCCATCAGGACTTCTTTGAAGTGGCACGCCAAACACCATGATTACACGTTTGACCGTAAGCCATTTGATGAGAATTCGCCTCCTAAAGCTTGGATTCCACGGGATCGGATTCTTGAAGCTGGTGAATTAGATAGCTTGCTGGCTGCTACAGAAAAAATGTATGTGAAGCGCGAAGAATTGAGGTGCCTTATTCTTTGGCAATACTATTCTTGTATGCGTGCCGGTGAAAGTCTTCTTATCAAGTGGGATGAAATTCATTTGGATGAAAAAAATCCAAGTCACTCATATATTTTTGTTCCCAAAGAGAACACAAAAATTGCTGATAAAAAGAATGCCGAAGATCGGAAAGTTCCACTAAGGCCAGATTTTTATCACTTCATTAAAGACAGGCTTATGAAGTTGAAGAAGGATGGTCAATCGTTGGTGTTTGGTGGCTATTGGAAAAGTAGTTCTGTTCTTGCTGCTCGGTTCAAAGTCATCTGCAAAAATGCCAAAGTTACAAACTTCAAAATTCACGATTTAAGGCATTGTGCTGTTAGCTGGTATTTTGTGAATACAAATTTGACTGACATTGAAATTAGCAAAATTTCAGGCCATATTGAATTGGGAACTTTGAAACGATATGCCACTTTAAGGCATAGTGACATTGGTGCAAAACTTTGGGCTCAAGCATAATAATATATTAGATATTGACGCTCTCCATTTGACTTCTATTTTCGATTTATTAAAATTATTAATAAAGGAGAGAATGTTATGAAAAATGAAGTCATAGAGAATGGGTTGGTAGTAAATAAAAATGGTGATAAAAAATGGTATTTAAATGGTGTTATTCATCGTGAAGATGGGCCTGCTGTTGAATTTGCAGACGGAACTAGACATTGGGTGATAAATGGAATAAATCATCGAGAGGCTGGGCCAGCTATTGAATTAGCTGAAGGTGATAAATATTGGTTAACAAATGGGAAAATGCACCGCGAGGATGGCCCCGCCATTGAATATCAAAATGGGAAAAAAGAATGGTTCTTAAACGGAATAAATTTATCTGAAGAAGATTTTAATAATTGCATTACTCAATCAGTAAGCCAAAAAAAATTAGGACTAAAATAAAGAAGCACCTTCGGGTGCTTTTTTATTGGGCCGAATACTTAATATTTTTTCTTGATGCCACTGAATCGTTCTGATTCTTTGAGTTTTCTAATTCGGTCAGCTTCCACTGCTGCGCCAATCTGCTGTTCAAGTTTCATAGCTCTAATTTTGAGAGACGCAGCTTTGGCTGGATCTTTGGCATTAGCAATTTGATTTCTCAAATCAGACAATTGAGCTTGAAGATTTCCAATAGATGAATCTGAACTGCTACCCATTGAAGTTGGTCCAGAGGAAGCACTTTCTTTAGTTGGTGAATCCTTCATTCCTGGTTGACCGGCTGTAGGCTGCTTCTGAGCGATCTCAGGAACTTGCTTAGGTACTGTGCTAACCAATGGTGCTTGAACCTGTGTAGGGGCCTTCTGTGGTGTCTGCTGAACTTCTTTGACTGGTGCGGACTGCTTAGGAATTGACTTCGCGCCATACAAACGATTTTTGTTGCTTCTACCGACCATAGGCTGACTGATCAACTTCTGATGAAATTCCTTTCTTGAATCAGTCAATCTTTTGAGAGTGTCACGAACTTTTTGAAAGTCAGAATCATTAAGCTGCTTTCTGTGTGGTGCTTCTTTGGTAGCAGACTCAAGTTTCAATTTTTGAAAATTAGCACCATATTCATAAACTGGACCTTTTAAACGAAAGGCTTTTTGTGATCCGTGAATTTTCAGTGAAATGAACTTATCGTTCACTCTGGTGATTTCACCAAAATTTTCCAAGTAATCGCATAATTGTTGTCTGTTGGAAATTTTACCTTGATGAATTTGATAAGCCACATTATCACTAATGTTTTCTTTATCTGGCTTGTTAGCTCTAACCTGTTCTGCAAGTTTTGATTTGGAGTGAGGTAAAACCTTGGCTTCAAATTTTGAATTTGTTGCTTTAAGTGGATCACGAACTACCTGGTCAAATCCAAGCTGATGATTAATGTAGGCGTCAAAAGAATCCTTAAAATCTTCCTTTGCTTTACCGGGTGGAAATGGATTTATTCTTTTGCCAGTGGTTAATTCAGTCAGGGGAATAATGTAGTTCAACTCGATACGGCCTTTATCTTCATGAATATTCCAGAAGTCAACAAAGTTGACTCCATGTTCAAGACCTGCCATGAATGTTTTTCTGAATGATTCAATCACTGCCAAAAGCTCTTTGTCAGTTGGTCGTTCACTTGGTTCAAAAGCCAATGAACCAGAAACATACTTATGTTTTCTGTCGATACTTTCAGCAGCATAGACGCAATCAATGGCACTGCCTGCAAAGTCTCTTGGCTTCACATTTCTAAAAGTGCCATTATGGTCATGGTCACTTTTTAGATAATTAATCGCTTCTTGAACTGAATTCGTGCGATGTCCTTGGACTGCATTAATCATTAAACTCGCTCTCATTTATTTTTGTGATTGAAGAATTTTTCCTTGATTTCCTCAATGCTTTTAAGAGCTTTATTCAAATCTTTGAGAGCCAATTGAACTTCTTGTTTAGTGAAGTCGGTTTTTGAATTTAATTGCTTTGCAATCTGATTCAAATTTTTTCCTTGCCTATTTAACTCGGATAAATATTGTGCCGCAAGAATGCGATCATCTCTTTTATGCTCAAAATGAAGATCAATTTTGTGTTCAGTTCCACCAAATAATTTATATCTAGCAAACTTAGCCATTGAATTAAAGTTGGTTTCTCTCCACTTGTCTTTGAGGTTGTCATATTCAAATGGGGATAAATTTACTTCAAGAACTTTGGTTCTTTTCAATCTGGAATCATCATCCGAACCAGCTTGGCCTGGGTGTAATTTTATTTCTGACGATATGTTTTTAATGTTGCTCATGGGATTTTCTCCTTCTTATTTTTGTAATTTGTACTAGGGGTCTGGGGGAACCCCAGCAAGAGACAAATCCATAAAAAGGAGAACCGTCAGGGTTCTCCTGGTATGGTTTGTTTGTCTTGCTGTTCTGTACTCTTAATTTTACGAAATTAAAAAGTAATGTCCACGATCTGCATAAAAGTGGATATCGATAAATAAGAAGATATTTATATCCTTGAAATATTTCATCTCGAAATATTGACTTTCTTTTTGATCTTTGCATCCTATAAATATCGAGGATATAAATAACTTTAATTATTAGGAGAATAAAAATAGAAGATAAAAAGAAGAGAGGTCGCAAGAAAAAATTCGAAGATTTAGTGAAAACTAACTTTTACATTGAAAGAGAAATCTACGATCAAGTGAATGAGCTAGTGAAGTTAACCAATGAATATAAAGAAATTGACTCAATAACTTTTTCGATCATTGCACGTCAGTGCCTGTCTACAAATATTCCCAAACTTCTCAAAGTTATGAAAGAAAGAATGGGTAAATCTGATGACGAGTCTGAAATTTGAAAATATTCAAAGTTCTGAAAATGTGATTGACATTTAGTCTCCATGAGTTATTTAAATAATTTAATGGAGATGAAAATGAAAACAACAAAAATGAAATTGAACCTTGATCTTGAAGAGAAGTATTTAATTTATGCCAGTAAAAAATTGAGAGGGGGTAAAAGTTGGAATCAATTCTTTGAGCAAATTCTCATTCAGTTAGTGGATCAGAGTAGAGATAACGATGACGAACTTATTGCTAGTTCTGTTGAGAAAGACGTTTACAAGGGTTTAGAGAAGTTAGCCGATGACAAAGGAATGTTTGTCACAGATTTTTTGAGAGATGTTCATTTCAAAGTGAATAAAGAATTTGAGAAGAGAAGAAAAGTTTTTGAAAAAGAATCTCAGTCTGTTGTTCCTAAATCAATGAGTGATGTTGAAATTGATGAAGAATTTATTGCTTTTGAAGATTTTGAAGAAGAAATTTCAGCAGAAAAAATTCTTCAAGAAAGGTTAAATTCTAGAAAAAATTCTTAATTGTGAAAAAATGAATTTCGTATACAACAAAAACATCATCACTACTCAAGATGAATTATTGGTGTCAGTAGCAGACTTGAGGGACTTGGTTCAAGCTTTTACTATTGGAAATGATGCTCAAAAGATTCAGGAACTGAAAATGATCCTTGAATCAATCGTGAGAAAAAATAGACTTCTTCCCGGTGCTGTTGATGTAATTGGCTCTAACTAAACGCACTTGGCTGGTGCCGGCCCCGGCCTCACATATTGGAAGAACGGCGGAGCGTTCTCACTACGTGCGCCAGTTGTAAGAGTGAATTTCATCGACCTGCTTTATTTTGCAACGCATAAATGAAGTAGGTGCTCCCGCAGGGATGGGGTAAAAATGCAGAAATAAAAAAAGCACTCGTTTAAGTGCTTCTGTTCTATTGCTTCGAAAAATTTATTTGCTAGACTTAATATAAGGCTGGTTGCTTTAGCGATTAACTAATGCATTTTTGATTGATGAGGGCACTACTCTGCAACTAAGCTGCCCACAAATATAAGAGCAATAAAAATATGAAAAAAGATGTGAATGGCGATCTAAAAAATGGTGTCTTTCAAGAAGGTGAATGCGTTTGTATTTACAAGGATGGAAAAATTCACTGTGAAAATGGTCCAGCGAAAATAAATTTTAAAAAAAACGTTGATGGCTCTTTGACTATTCAGCAAAAGAGTTGGTATTTGAATGATGAATTACACCGAGAAGATGGACCTGCAGTTGAGTATTCAGATGGCGGCAAGGAGTGGTGGATTAATGGTGAGCGCCATAGGGATGATGGTCCGGCCTGCATTTACAAATATCCTGATGAAGGTGACTTTTTCTATGAATGGTTTCGTAATGGTGGCCGTGTGACTGAACAAGAAGTTGAGCAGTTTATTGTTAAGAAAAATCTCAACGAAAAACTTCATGTAACCCTTGCTGAAAAACATAGAGAAAAAAGAGTAAAGATATAAATTCACCTTGTTAGGAGTCTATTTTTGATTTGCCTTTTGAAATTAGACAAATTTTCTCCACAATTCTGACAATGTGGAGTCTATCGGCTCGTTTAACTCCTTGTAAAAGGCTGGCTATGTGTTTGGCCTGGTCATCAGGTTTTGAACTGATACCAACTAGAAGTTCATCAAGCTCACATTCAAAGATTTCAGCAATCTGAATCAATCTCAGAATGTCCGGTGTGGAAGTGCCTTGCTCATATGCACCATACGACTTGGATGTGATATTGAGACGTTCAGAAACCTCTTCTTGTGAATAGCCTGTTTTCACTCGCAGCTTCTGCAAGCTCTTACCGATTACCTGCAATCGTTGAATGTCTTTAGGTGACTTTGCCATGTGTAGTGTTGACAGTTAAATTCATATGATTTTGACTGACATAGGCGCAGAGATCAACAAAAAAGGCTCCGAATTGGAGCCATTGTTTTTGGTGCTACTGAAGCTTAGTGTGCAGGAGCTTTTGCAACCAACTCTTGAAGCATTTTGCGTTCGTGGTTGGTGAAAGACTTCATGATTGAATCGTAGCTAACATTAATGACCATCGTCATTGAGTTTCTAAAATTCTCGTAGTGCAATTGGCTCATATCAATGTCTTGCTGGCGCATTTGAGACAAAGCATCAATCATTTGATAGATGGCGAGAAAAGCCTTGATTTTTGATGTTGTGGTGCCTTCAATGGTTTTAATTATTTGAATAGCTTGTTGAACTGTTGAATCTTGAAGAGCTTCTTCAAGAGTAAAAGCACCGTTAGGGACTGCGATAAGATTAAGTTGGTTCATGATATTTTCCTTTAATTTAAATCATATTTATTCCCTCCTTTCCATGTGAATTATTTCACTGGTAGGTATTGAGTGGGTAGTCGCTACAGTTGATCGCTTTATTTGATTGACTTCTTTGTGTTGCCAATCAATAGAACGAACTGTACGCCTGTCAGTGAAGAAGGTACATGCAGTGGCGCGTGAGGTCCTAACGTTTGACGTTAGGTCGTAAAAAAAGCACCCAATGGGTGCTTTTCATTATGCAAACAATGCTTCAAGTTTCATTCGGTGTTCTTGCGTCAATTTGGACATAAGCATTGGAAAATTCTTGTTGACTGTTTCAATCAAGTTCTTTTGAAATTTAGCAAAAATTGGTGATGAAATGGTTTCGGTTGCTCCATCAACATTCAATGGATTTCCCATTAATTGGGTCAATGCCTGAGTCATGATGTAGGAATGACTGATAAGAATATAAACTTTAAGCCGCTCATTAATCGTTGGATAAATTTTGTTCAAAATCTTAATGGTATTTTTTCCAGCATCATAGTTGGCAAATTTGAGAAGTGATTCATCCATACTGTTAATGCAAAATGTGAGACAGTCCATAGGTTGTACTTGATTTGGGTTCATGATTTTTCCTTTTAATTAATGTCATGGTTTGAACCCTCCTTCAAAGTGACTGATTTCACTTAGTTGGCAGTTGATGGGTTTATCGCTGTAATGTGGTATGAATTATTAGCGATTGAAGAAAAACGGTACAGCCATTCAAACGTGATTACCTAACGTGAGACGTTAGGTCGTAAAAAAAGCACCTGTTGGTGCTTTCTGTATATCTCTATTCAGAGTGCCTTTGTAACTCATTCAGTCAAGATTTTTTCAATATGGAACTCAGAGGTAAATTTGTTCAATGCTGCTAATCTCTGATCATCTTTCATATATATATTCAATTCTAAAGTAAGTTTGCGAGTGGTTTTCCCTGGTGGCAAATCTTCATCACTTTTGTAGCTAACAGTTTTCACGACATCACCAAAGGCATCTTTAATAATCACATCACCAAGAAAGCCTTTCAAGGTTTTACCGCTGGTGTTTTCAATTTCAACGTCCACATTCACTTTATCGTAAGCTTTAAACATATCAAAATAATGCCCTTGTATATCCGTCACCTTAAGACTTAATTGACTTGCAAGTCCATCATCCTTTGGTTTTGCTGTTTCCTTAGATTGAATTTGTGAGGCTACAGATTTAACTTCTGGCTCTTTGTCGTGGCGGCTAGAAGAGCCTCCTGACAATGTATAAAAAGTCCAAATGATTGCAGATACCACGATGAGGCCAATCATTACCCCCAAGAATTTCAATATTGAACCGAATGAATTGAGTATTTTGTCTAGCATATTTTCTCCGTTTTGTTATAGTTTTAGACTAACAAGAGAATTATTGTTGTCAACATGCCAGTATCAATAAATTGGCGCTAATCCATTTTTATTTACTATCGTAAATCTCTAACGAGTTAATGGTTGTTTGAAGAGTATTAATCAGAAATTATTGGTTATTGATGGTACACAGCTTTGTATTTTTCTAAAGAAAAAGACAAAGCCTAACCCTACGATTTTGAATAAAATCGTTTTGCTTTTGTCTCTTTCCATTCAGTTGAAAAGACCCCAGTAAGTAGTTAGCTACTCACTGAAACCGTAGTCGTTTTCTGCTTATCTAACAGCAGTGTGCAGGATCTCCACGGCATCCATATTTCTATGAACTAAGCCTTAACCTTTTGCTTTGCACAACCCAACTTCTTGCCTTGAGGAATCGGCATGAATAATTCCTCATCAGTAGTCTGAAAGAAACTCCATTGTTCGCAAACAATGGCATTTGTGTTATTGGGCTCGTTCATTTGGCTTGGTTGCAACTTCTCGCCAGTTGCACTCGGACTTATCTAATGCCGTATCGCTGTAATTTTGCCAAACTACTACACTCTAATGAGCCATGCTATTTTCGTCACACAAATGACTGATTAAATACTTTCGGGATTTTGAGTCTGCTTGTTGTTATAGGCGCATGGTCGTTATTTAGTGCCTAAATCACTCACGTTCTGCATTTGTTCGTCGCTGTATTATTCAACCATGAACAAGCATTCTCTACTTTCCTAACTTCTTCCTGGATTGATTGAACGCTGATTCCAAGGTCTTATGTTTGCCTTGTGACATATAACATATCAATCCATCTTTCATTCAGGCATAAAAAATGCCCTTGTTTTACCAAGAGCAAATAATCAGTTTCGAGTTATTGACAATTAAAAAATATCTAATATGATTAGTTTGTTCGTGGTAGTACACTTCTAATAAGAATTTCTTAATTGTCAAGTGTACTGTTAGAAACCGGGTGGTGCCGAATCTAACGACAATAAAAAAGCCAGTCTTATGAACTGCACCCCAAAAGTTGGACACCCGTCCTAACTTTTGGGGTGTTTTCATGAGTAAATACACAAAGCAATTCAAACTGGCCGTTGTTAAACGGTATCAAGAAGGTTCAGCGGGTTATCAAGCCGTTGCTCATCAATATGAAATTAATCCCTCGTTCGTGCGTAATTGGGTAAAGCAATATACCTTGCACGGCGAAGCTGGACTAGATAAAAAATTCAGTCATTACAGTGCTCAATTCAAGCTATCCGTGCTTCAACATATGTGGAATGAGCAGAAGTCCTGTCGTGAGACGGCGATCTTGTTCGATATTCGGAATGTGGGTGTTTTAA